>NZ_JBRCWE010000108.1:0-32483 GCF_053497555.1 Raineya sp.
AAACTTCCTACTTGTAAATGTGGTATTATATACCTTTTTATATTATCTTTGCTTAAGATTTCCATGAAAAGTAATATTTTAGTTTCAGCACCTAAATATACAACTTTCATTGGAAATCTTTTTCAATCCTAAACAACTTCATAGTCAAAATATCACGTATATGTTCAAAGAATTCAAAGAATTTGCAATCAAAGGCAATCTCATTGACCTTGCCGTGGGTTTTGTAATGGGAGCCGCCTTTACCAAAGTAACTACGGCTTTTATTCAAGGTATGGTAATGCCGCTGGTGGGTATGTTGCAGGGGAAAGACCTAAAAGACTGGAAAATTGTCCTCAAAAATGCTGTTGTGGAAAATGGGAAAGAAGTATCGGCAGAAGTTTCCATCAAATATGGCGAATTTATCACCGTAACGATTGATTTTATCATTGTGGCTTTTGTGATGTTTTTGGTTGTAAAAGCTGTAAATGCTCTCAAAAAGAAAAAGGCAGAAGAGCCTGCTCCGCCTTCAGCCCAAGAAGTGTTGCTTACAGAAATTAGAGATTTGCTCAAACAAAAAAACTGAGATTTTTGTCAAATTTTCCTGAAAATTTCATAATTTTGAAGCCTTAAAACTTAAAATGTATGGGAAAAGGCGACATCAGAACCCGCAGAGGTAAAATTTGGCGTGGGACTTATGGCAAAACTCGTCCCAGCAAAAAGAAAAAAACACAAGAAACTTCTACCTCTGACAAACCAAAGCAAAACTAAATCAAAAAGCCGAGCTAAACTCGGCTTTTTTATACTTTCATTATTTCGGCTTCTTTGGCGGTCATTATTTCATCTAATTTGTGAATATAGCTATCGGTATATTTTTGTACGCTATCTTCGGCTTTTTTGATAGCATCTTCGGCGGCTCCTTCCTTTTGTAATTTGCGTAAAGCCTCATTGATTTCTTTGCGGGCATTACGCACGCTGATTTTGCCATTTTCTATTTCGTGCTTTACTTGCTTGACAAGCTGTTTGCGGCGTTCTTCGGTAAGGGGGGGAATGTTTAAGATAATCATTTCGCCATTATTTTGCGGATTGATACCCAAATCGCTATCTTTAATAGCTTTTTCAATCGCACCAATAGAGCCTTTTTCAAAAGGACGAATCGTGAGGGTTCGGGCATCGGGGGTGTTGATAGTTGCTACTTGGTTGATGGGCATATTTACGCCGTAGTATTCAACCAAAATGCCGTCAAGCATACTGGGCATAGCTTTCCCCGCTCTTATTTTGGCAAGCTCGCTTTGCGTATGGGATACGGCTTTCTTCATCATTTCTTGGGCTTCGTCCAGATACATTTTAATTTCGTCTTCCATATTGCAAATGTTTTAGTTTTGGGCAAATATACAAAAAGCAAATCAAAATGCTATGCAAGGCTTGATTTTTTAGCAACTTAATCCATTATCTTCATAGCTTCGGCAAGTAATCTTTCTTTGGGAATAGGTACAACCCCCTGATACTCGCAAACAATGCCACCTGCTAAATTGGAAAGTTCGGCAATGATTTTGGCGGGCAATTGCAAAGCCACACACAAAGCCGCTACGCTTACTACCGTATCGCCTGCTCCCGAAACATCTGCAATATTGCGTATATGTGCGGGAATATGGTGCATTTCATTTTCTGCGTAGATAAGCACTCCTTTTTCCGAAAGGGTAGTCATTATGTATTTGGCGGCAAGTTTTTGCTGTAAAATTTTTACGGCTTCTTTGATAGCTTCAAGGTTATTGTTTTCAAAATCTAATTTCAATCCCTCTTTTAGTTCTTTTAGATTGGGTTTGAAAAGGGTAGAGTGTATGTAGTAATCAAAATTACGCTTTTTGGGGTCAATAATGGTTGGGATATGAAATTTTCGGGCGAGCTGTATGGTTTTTTCAATAAGTTTGGGGGTAATCACGCCTTTATCGTAGTCTTCAAAAATAACAGCCTGCGTTTGAGGCAAAAGTGTTTGAATTTTTTGCCACAAAACTTCTTCTTCCTCCTCATCAATAGGCTTATCCATTTCCGAGTCTATTCGCAATAGATGTTGGGAAGCGGCTAAAATTCGGTGCTTGACGGTGGTAATGCGGTGCATACTTTGGGTAATACCTTCGGCAGAAAGCCCACAAATTTCAAGCAGACGCAAAAATTTATCAGCTTCGCTATCGCTGCCAATTACTGAGCATAAAATAGGCTTTGCTCCCAAAGATTGCAGATTCAAAGCTACATTTGCCGCTCCTCCCAAGCGTTGCTCACGGCGTTGTACATTGAGAATAGGTACAGGAGCCTCGGGAGAAATGCGGGTTACACTACCCCACAAGTACGAGTCTATCATCACATCTCCAATGACAAGCACACGGAGGTCTTCAAAACTTTTGAAAATTTCTTGTACCGATTTCATTAGGCTATGTATTATACTGATACAGAATTGTTGCAAAAAATCAAACTAAATATCCAATATTCTAAATCCTGTTTCCTGCTTCTTGTTTCCTTTTTCCCTATTTTGCATAAAATTCGCCCAAAATTAGGTGAATTGTTAGCGAAAACAAATTGATGTTTCAAAATTTCTTAAATTTTCGCATAAGAATTACAAAAATTATGATTTTTGTGCAGTAATTTGTTCAAAAAAGGACTTCAAATTTATGCACGTTTTCTCATACGAAACCTTGTTTCAGTTTGCCCAAAGTGTTTTCATAAGAATAGGATTTTCGGAAAAAGAGGCTCTATTGGCTACTGAAGCTCTGCTCAAAGCAGATTTGCGAGGAGTAGATTCTCACGGCATAGCTCGCCTTTCGGGCTATGTAAGGCTGTGGGAAGCCAAAAGATTGAACCCACAACCGCAAATGAAAATCATTTACGAAACGCTCACTACTGCCACCCTTGATGGCGATAGTGGTGTGGGTTTGGTAGTTGCCCCCAAAGCGATGGAAATAGCAATGCAAAAAGCAGAAATATATGGCACAGGTTGGGTAGCTGTGCAAAATTCTAATCATTTTGGTATTGCGGGCTACCACGCAATGCTGGCTTTACAGAAAAATATGATAGGTATTGCCCTCACCAATGCCAGCCCTTTGGTAGCACCTACTTTTTCAGTAGATAGGCTTTTAGGCACCAACCCGATAGCCGTAGCTATCCCTGCCCAAAATGAGCCTCCTTTCGTAGCAGATTTCGCCACCACTACTGCCGCCAATGGCAAACTTGAAATCTTGGAACGCAAAGGCGAAAATGCTCCTTGGGGCTGGTTGCAAGATGCGGAGGGCAACATCACCACCGACACACAAGCACGCAAGAAAGGAGGAGCTTTACTGCCTCTGGGTAGCGATTACGAACACGGAAGCCACAAGGGTTATTGCTTGGGTGCTTTGGTAGATATTTTTTCGGGAGTTTTTTCGGGGGCAAATTATGCTTCTTGGGTGCCGCCTTTTGTTAGCTATTTGCCTTTACCCACCAATCCCGTAGGCAAAGGCATAGGACATTTTTTGGGAGCTATACGTATTGATGCGTTTCGCCCCGCAGAAGAATTTCTGAGCAATATGGATATTTGGATAAAGGCTTTTCGGAATGCCAAAGCCGTAGAAGGCAAAAAGGTACTTATTCCCGGTGATATTGAAAGAGAAACCGAAACAGAAAGATTACAAAGTGGGATTCCCCTTATGCCAAGTGTAGTCGCTGATTTGAACATTTTGGCAGAAAAATTGCAAATTGAACCACTTGCAAACTGACAAAAAGTCTAAACTCGTAAATGTTTAATGCCCAAGTTCTAATCATCTAATAGCTGTATTCAAGATTGGCACTAATTTTGAAAAGGCTTTTTTGCTAACAATAAAACCCTTTTTTCAGCGTTTTTGTGTAAAAACCAAAATATTATTGCTATGAAAGATTTTAAGAAATTGTTGCTTGCGGCTCTTTTGGGCGGTGGCATTTCAGCAGGAATTGTGAAAGTTTTTGAAAAACCTGCGGTTACCAAAATTGAAACCGTAGATGGAAACTATGCTCGTTCTGCTATTTATACCAAAGATGCAGAAGGAAATCTTATTCCCATTGATTTTACGGCTACTGCTGAAAAAGTAACAGGTGCGGTGGTGCATATCAAATCTACGAGCTTAAATAGCACCAGCAGCCGAGAAATGGATATGTTTGAGTTCTTTTTCAATGACCCTTTTTTTGATAATCAACGTCCCTATCAACGCAAACCTATGCCACGCGTAGGTACTGGTTCGGGAGTAATTATTGATGCACAAGGACATATCGTAACCAACAATCACGTTATTAAAGATGCCGATGAATTGGAAGTAAGCCTTACCGATGGCAGAACTTTCAAGGCTACCGTAATAGGTACAGACCCTACCACTGACCTTGCGGTTATCAAAATCAAAGCAGAAAATTTACCATATCTCAAATTTTACAACTCTGATAATGTAAAAGTAGGCGAATGGGTGCTTGCTGTGGGCAATCCTTTCAATTTGAACTCTACCGTAACAGCAGGTATTGTAAGTGCTAAGGCTCGCAACATCAACATTGTTCGTGAAAACTTTGCTATTGAAGCCTTTATACAAACCGATGCCGCTATCAATCCGGGCAATAGTGGTGGTGCTTTGGTAAATTTGAACGGCGATTTGATTGGTATCAATACAGCCATTGCCAGCCCTACGGGAGCGTATTCGGGATATGGTTTTGCAGTGCCTTCTAACTTGGTTGCCAAAGTAGTAGAAGATATTTTGCAGTATGGCGTAGTACAAAGAGGCTTTTTGGGGGTGCAGTTGCAAAATGTTGATGGTAAAATTGCCAAAGAAAAAGAACTTTCTGTAACCAATGGAGCTTTGGTTGCCAAAGTGATGGAAAATTCAGCCGCCGAAAAAGCAGGTATTAAAGAAAATGATGTGATTTTGGAAGTTGACGGCAAAAAGACTAACAATGTTTCCGAAGTTCAGGAAATTATTGGTAGAAAACGCCCTGGCGATGAGATAAAGGTGAAAGTGAATAGAGAAGGTAAAGAAAGAGAGTTCAAAGTGGTGCTTCGCAACCAAGAGGGCAAAACCGAAAAAGTAGCCAAATCTGATAGCAAAGATTTGCAAAGCCTTTTGGGAGCAAAATTGGAAAGTCTTGATGATAAAACAGCTAAAAAATTGGGCGTACAAGGTGGTGTAAGAGTGAAAGAACTCGGTAATGGCAAACTTCGCCGAAATACCAATATGCGTGAAGGCTTCATCATTACCAAAGTAGATAAAAAGCCTATCAAAACACTCAAAGAACTTGAGAAAGCCCTTGAAAAAGCCGAAGGCGGTGTGATGTTGGAAGGCGTTTATGAAGATATTGACGGCACATTCTTCTACGCTTTTGGTTTGTAAAAAATCTCTTTTGAAATGTTTCGCCAAACTTCCCGAATTTCGTAACTTTCGGGAAGTTTTTTTATGAACTTTTTTGAACCCAAGCTATGTTTCGCCTCAATATTTCTGAAATTGAACTTCAAAAACTTCAAAACGAACTTTCAGGAGATTTTTTCTTTGACGATACAATGCGGCGGCTCTATGCTACCGATGCTTCTGTGTATCGTCAAATTCCTTTGGCTGTTGCCTATCCCAAGAATACAGAAGATTTGAAAAAACTTTTGGCTTTTGCCCGAAAGCATAAGACTTCGCTTATTCCTCGTACGGCGGGTACTTCGCTGGCGGGGCAAGTTGTGGGAACGGGCATAGTGTTGGATATGAGCCGTTATTTTACAAAAATTTTGGAAGTGAATGAGCAAGAAAAGTGGTGCAGAGTGGAGCCAGGGGTTATTCGCAACGATTTGAATGCCTATTTGAAGCCTTACGGACTATTTTTTGCCCCCGAAACTGCCACGCAAACACGTGCAATGATTGGCGGAATGGTTGGCAACAATTCTTGTGGTTCAAATTCTATTATCTATGGAAGCACTCGCGAACACGTTTTAGAAGTAAAAGGCTTACTCGCCAGCGGCAAAGAAGTTGTTTTCAACGCCTTTTCTAATTCCCCTTTGGAGAATGGGGTAGGGGGTGAGGTTTCACAGCTTGTTCAACTTCTTCAAAATCCTAAAAATCAAACTATTATTCGTGAAAATTTCCCCAAAGCCTCTATTCCTCGCCGAAATACAGGGTATGCTTTGGATATTTTACTGAAAAGCTCTCTGTTTAATCCTGAAAGTCAAGAACCTTTCAATATCGCTAAACTCATTTGTGGCTCGGAAGGTACGTTGATGATAGTAACAGAAATAAAACTGCATTTGGTAGATTTACCTCCTGCCCATAAGGCTCTTGTGTGCGTACATACGCATAGCATTGATGAAGCCTTACGAGCTAATTTGGTAGCAGTGCAGTACAACCCTTCGGCTTCCGAACTTATTGACCACTACATTTTAGAATGTACCAAAACCAATTTGCAACAACAACAAAATCGTTTTTTTGTACAAGGCGACCCGCAAGCTATTCTTGCCGTAGAGTTATTTGGGAAAGATGAAAGTGAATTGCAGAGCAAAATTTCGGCAATGATAGCCCATTTACAGAAAGAAAATTTAGGCTATCATTTTCCTGTGGTGCAAGGTGAAGATATTGCTAAGGTTTGGGCTTTGCGTAATGCAGGTTTGGGGCTTCTTTCTAACCTTGCAGGAGATGCCAAACCTGTTTGTTTTGTAGAAGATACCGCCGTAGATGTGCAAGACTTGCCTGAATATATTAGGGAATTTAACGAAATACTGAAAAAATATGGTAAGTATTCAGTGCATTACGCACACGCAGGCACAGGCGAATTGCACTTGCGACCTATTTTGAATTTGAAAGATACAGAAGATAGAAAAGTTTTTCGTGCTATTGCCCAAGAAACAGCCGAATTGGTGAAAAAGTATAATGGTTCGCTTTCAGGCGAACACGGCGATGGGCGAGTAAGGGGCGAATTTATCAAAATGATGGTAGGAGAGCAGTGTTATGAGCTATTTCGTGAAGTAAAACGAATTTTTGACCCTGAAAATATCCTCAACCCTAATAAAATTGTTGATACTTTACCAATGGACACCGATTTGCGGTATGAAGCAGGGCAAAAAACTCGTGAAATTCCTACAATTTTTAGTTTTGAAAAAGACCAAGGCATCTTGCGGCTTGCTGAAAAGTGCAATGGTTCAGGAGATTGCCGAAAAACTGAAATTACAGGGGGTACGATGTGTCCGAGTTATATGGCTACACGCAACGAAAAAGACACTACCCGAGCAAGGGCAAATATTTTAAGAGAAATTCTTACACATTCCCCCAAAGCCAATCCCTTTGATAGTGAGCAAATCAAGGAGGTGATGGATTTATGTTTGAGCTGTAAGGGTTGCAAAGCCGAGTGTCCGTCCAATGTTGATGTAGGTAAAATGAAAGCCGAATTTTTGCAGAATTACTATGACGCCAAGGGTATTCCTTTTCGTACCAAACTTATTGGCAATTTTACCAAAAGTACACATTGGGCTTCTAAATTTCCAAAACTCTACAATTTTTTAGTAACCAATTCTTTCACGTCTAAAATTTTCAAAAAAATAGCAGGTTTCGCTTTGGAACGCTCTTTGCCCACTTTGCATACATTTACTCTGCGAGAGTGGTTTGATAAGCATAGAAACAAGCAAAAAGCCATAAGTAACAAAACCATTGGGGCTGTTATTGTATTTTGTGATGAATTTACCAATTACAATGATGTAGAAGTAGGCATAAAAACGATAGAGCTATTAGAGGCTTTGGGTTATGAAGTGAAAATGCCTATCAGCAAAGAAAGTGGCAGAACTTATCTTTCAAAAGGTCTTTTGCGAAAAGCAAAAGAAATTGCAGAAGCGAATGTGTGTATTTTCAAAGATTTAGTTTCCGAAAATGTGCCTTTGGTAGGCATTGAGCCTTCGGCAATTTTGAGTTTCAGAGATGAATATTTGGATTTGGTGGATAAAAATCTGTTGCCTGAAGCCCAAAAAATCGCTCAAAATACCTTTCTGCTTGACGAATTTTTGGCAAAAGAAATAGATAAAGGCAATATCCGAGCCGAACAATTCACCGATGAGCCTAAAATTCTAAAATTGCACGGGCATTGTCATCAAAAAGCACTTTCCAGTTTAGTTCATACGAAAAAAGTGCTTTCCTTACCCCAAAACTACCAAATGCACCTGATACGTAGTGGTTGTTGCGGAATGGCAGGTAGCTTCGGGTATGAAAAAGAACATTATGAGGTATCTATGAAAATTGGTGAGTTGGTACTTTTTCCCGAAGTCAGAAAAGCCGATAATGCTACGATAATTGTTGCGAGTGGCACCAGCTGCCGACATCAAATCAAAGACGGCACAGGCAAAAAAGCCTACCACTTGGCAGAAGTAATGTGGCAGGCTTTGAAAAGATAGTTATCATAACTTAATTTTTTGTCTTTTTGATTTGTTATTCAAACTTTGGCTTGTAATATCTGAATGTTCCTTTTTAACATCTTCAGGCCAGTCCATACCTTGCTCTTGTACGTTCCAGTCAGGAAATTTTCCTTCTACTGATAAAAAGTCTTTTATACAACATTCCTCTATCAACTTACAACTTAAACTGGCATTATTCACTTTGTGTGTCCCCAATAAACCTTTTACTTCTGCTTCAAAATCGGGGTGATAAATCATATAAAACTCTATCTTTTTGCCTTGCAAAATGGAATGATACAAAAAATACCAAATTCCCAAACTTCTTATGCTTGGTCTGCCTTTTACACCCCCATCTTTGTATATGTTGAGCGTTCCTTTCATTCCACCTTTATCTTGTGAAGCTCCTATTTTCTTTATTTCTCCATCTACTACAATCAGATAAACTCTTGAATAGTTTTTTGTGAGAATATCTTTGGGTAGAGGATTACCATTCTCATCTCGCAAATCTTTCAAATATTTGAAATTTAGTTTTGTTGAATTTGGAACATACTCTACATCTGCAATTTTGAAAGCAGTTTTTACATCTTTTATGAGCATAGCTATTTCCCAATTATGAGAAGTTCGTGAGAGGTTTTTATGTTGTTGTTATCAAAATCCCTTGTTTTTCTATTTTTACCTATTCGGGTTTCACCTTGCCCCATAGTATATTGCCAAGCAATTTCAACAATCTGAAAATCTTTATAGGTTTCTCTAATCCAAGAGCAATCATTGTAAGACAGCACAAAACCTCCTTGATGCTTTTTCAATAATTCAGCAAGCAAATCGTGCCTGAATCCGTTGTGGTGAATAGGAAAATTCCGCATTGGGTATATACCTTTGAACATTTTACTATCACCTTCTAAAAAATACGGTGGATCTAAATACAAAAAATCTTTTTTGTGCTTGAGAATACTTGTTTCAAAACTTTCTCTATAAACTTGTAATTTAGGAACGTTGAAATTCTTAACCTTTTCAAGCATAGCTTCATATCTACTTTTATCTGTATAGATAGAGGACATCCAGCCTAAAAATCCAGGTCCATAGCTCAAATTATGATTGAAATAGTAAAACGTAGCTAATTCCAATTCGGTATAATTATTAGGCAACAAACCATCTTTTTTGTTCCAGATTGCCTTCAATAAATTCTTAATGCGTTCATACTCTTCTTTTGTATTTGACATCTGGGATAGCTTTTCGTATAACTCTTGGGGATATTTAATTTGTACTTGCCAATAATTTACGAGCAATTCAAAAATATCATAAGCAATTACTTCAATTCCTAATTCTTTTGCAAGAGCAATTTCTACGCTCCCACCACCAATGAAAGGGCTTACTACCCTTTCTATGTTATCGGGGATATATTCTAATATACTACCTACTGCCAAAGACTTTCCTCCGCCATACCTCAAAGGACTACCCAAATATCTTTTGTAGCCTTTGGAAGTTTTCAAACTATTCAAAAATAAAGTTTTTCGGGTATAGTGAGAGTTCTGTAAAATGTCATCAATAAGCAATTGAGAGGAATTCTTTTGAGTATTGGAACTAAACTCCTCAAATAGATTTAGCTGAAAATTTTTATGTATTTTGCTATTTTTCATTGATAAAATTTGTTTTTGTAAAAGAACAAAAACAGACTTCCCAAAAGTTTTAGCTTTTGGGAAGTTTTTTATTAAGCACCTTGTCCTGCGGAGAAGGCATCAACGCCGTCTATGGTGCAGAGATTTTCAGTTTTGATAATCTGATAACCTGCCTCGGTAACTTTGCGTTGCAACTCAATAATATCGCTATACGCTACTGCTGAACCATTGCCTTTGAAACGACAACGCCAGTGGTCGGTGCAGAAAGTTTCGGGCAAGCCATTAGGATACACTTTTACGCCTCGGTTGGTTATCATTGTAAGGTGTAAGCCATTATGAGTGATTTGTTCAATAGCTTTACCAAGTTTTTCTGCATTTCTATCGTTGCAGTAAAGGAACAAATCTACGCCAATAGTTTCCATTTTGGCAGGCTGAGCAGGCTTTAATTTTACTTGGATAGTCTTTTTGGCATTAGAGTAATCTACGGCTTTGAGTTTAGAAGGTTTCTGACCCAAACGCTCAATAACAGCATCGGCAAATTCTTTTGTTCCTACTTTTTGGGTGCTTACACCTTCTTTGAAAATATCGTAAGTATGGAAACCGTCTTCAATGGTTTTGAGCCAAGCATTATGTACTTTTTCAGCAATATCGCCTTGCCCGATATGCACAAGCATTTGTACTGCCCCTAATAGCAATCCCGAAGGGTTGGCAAGGTTTTGTCCTGCTCGGCGAGGAGCTGAGCCGTGAATAGCCTCAAACATAGCTACCTCTTCGCCAATATTAGCCGAACCTGCTAGCCCTACCGAACCTGCAATTTGAGCGGCAACATCAGAAAGAATATCGCCATACAAGTTAGGCATCACTACTACATCAAAGGCTTCGGGTGTGTCGGCAAGTTTGGCGGCACCAATATCTACAATCCAATGTTCTTTTTCAATTTCGGGGTATTCGGCACCAATTTCTTCAAAAACTTTATGAAAAAGCCCATCGGTTTGCTTCATAATGTTATCCTTGGTAAAGCAAGTAACTTTTTTTCTGCCGTACTGACGAGCATACTCAAAAGCATAACGGATAATTTTCTCGGTACCTGGGCGAGTGATAAGTTTCAAGCACTGCACTACTTCGGGAGTTTGCTGATGCTCAATACCTGCATATAAATCTTCTTCATTTTCACGAATAATTACTACGTCCATTACAGGGTGTTTGGTATCTACGTAAGGAGCATACGATACACAAGGACGCACATTGGCGTATAAGCCAAGCATTTTACGAGTAGTTACGTTCAAGCTCTTGAATCCGCCACCTTGGGGAGTAGTAATAGGGGCTTTTAAGAAAACTTTGGTACGGCGAAGCGATTCCCAAGCACTATCATCAATACCTGCCGAATTGCCACGCAAATATACTTTTTCACCAATTTCAATGACTTCGGTTTTTATTTTTGCACCTGCCGCCATAATAATTCGTAAGGTGGCGTCCATAATTTCAGGACCGATACCATCGCCATAGGCTACCGTTATAGGTGTGAGTTCTTGCATACTTGTTTATTTTTTAAGTCCAACATTTGGCACGCAAATTAAAACTATTTTCAGACTTTTAGGGGATTTTGAAAGGATTTTTTTGAAATTTTTACCCTACCCAAAAGCATAATGGCACTAAAAGTGCTATATTTGAACAAAAAACTTTGTTTTTTCGTTAAAATCATAAAAAACCCTTCAAAATGAAAAAGCCGACTGCATTTGTTTTCATCTTTCTGATTTTTTCAACGGCTTACGCTCAAATAGAACCCCGAGCAGTGGGCTATTACAACGATGCTCTTATTTTTTCCCAAAATACTATGCCAATGGGAACAGCACGAACCCAAGCCTTAGGAGGGACAGGAGTTACTATGGGAGCAGATTTATACTCTTGTATTCTAAACCCTGCGGGCTTAGGACTTGCCAAACGTGGGCAAATGACTTTAGGTTTGGGAATGAACAATTTTTCTGCAAGTACCGACTACATCAATAAAACCACCGATGATAGCTACAGCTTTCTTAAACTTAATCACTTTGGTTGGATTTCCCCTTTGGCTACCAATGAAGAGAGTCGCAGAAGTAGTATAGCCAGTAGTGGCAGTATAGCAGTTTCTATTACGCGTAGCAACAACTATCAAAAACGCTTTGAGTACGAAGGCACTAATACGCGTAGCACAATGGCTGATAGATTTACATTCTTGGCTGATGGCATTGACGCAAGGGTATTTGAGCAGGAAGCCGCAACAGGAGAAATCTATGATTTAGCTTCGCTGGCTTATGCGACTTTCGTTATCAACCCTTTTGTAAATGATAGTACTTCGTATTATACCGAATTTAGAGATGTCAATGATAATCTGGTTGCTCCAATTCGTCAGAGAGAGAGCTATCGGGTGCGTGGAGGCGAAACAATGATAAATATTTCTTATGGAGTAAGTTTGAATGATAAATTTTATTTGGGTGCTGGTTTGGGTATAGGAAGTATTCGTTACAAACTTTCAAGCAATTATGAAGAGAACCTTACGCGTCAAGCCACAGTAAATGAATTACAATCTTTTAGCCTTACCAACCAACGCAGCGTAACAGGAGGAGGAGTGAATTTTAATTTTGGATTTATTTATCGTCCTGTGGAAATGTTGAGAATAGGAGGCTCGGTGCAATCTCCTACGGCTTACTTGCTTACTGAAATAGATGATAACGAAATGACAGCCACTTTTGCAGGTTCTACTTTTCAGCCTGCTAATGCCCGAATGTTGCAAAGTCAGTTAGATTATTCTTTTGTTGCCCCTTGGCGTTTGAATACAGGTATTTTGGTACAATTCAAAAAATTTGGCTTTTTCACTGCCGAAGCGGAATGGGTAACCTATGGCAATATGAATCTTAGTACAGATGTACAAGGATTTAGCTTAGATGCCGATAACCGAACTATCAAGAATTTATACAAAACAACCCTTAATTTGCGAGCTGGCTTGGAAGGACGTTCAGGCATATTTCGTGGAAGGCTAGGACTTGCATATTTCCAAGACCCTTACAAGGTAAAACTTGATGATTTGAACCGAAATATTATGAGCTATACAGGTGGCGTGGGCATACTTTCTCAGAATTCAGCCATAGATTTGGCAGTTACATATACAAGCTACCGAAGCGTATATACGCCTTACACACTTCCCAATCCCGATTTTTATTTTTCGGCAGAAAGTAAAAATCGTATGTTGTCTATTTTGTTGGGACTTACTTTATTTTTTTAATTTCCGTATAAAAACCTTTACATCTATGAGCAATCTTACAGAAATTCCAGATTTACGAGAAAAGGTAGTTGAGGCTATCAAAACTATCTACGACCCTGAAATTCCTGTGGATATTTGGGAGTTGGGCTTGATTTACGATTTGAAAATTTTTCCTATCAATAATGTGTATGTACAAATGACACTTACTTCGCCCAATTGCCCTTCGGCAGAAATGCTTCCGCAAGAAGTGAAGGATAAAATCAAGGCTATAGAAGGTGTAAATGATGTAGAACTTGAACTCACCTTCGACCCGCCCTATTCTACCGATATGATGAGCGAAGTAGCAAAATTGGAATTAGGGTTTATGTGAAAATTTGCTAAATGAACAGGTTTTGATATTTCTTGCTTTTTGGCAAGGTATTTGTTACTTTTGCATTGAAATTTTGTAAAACCTATAAAATAAAAGTGTTATGAAACGTTTTGCTTTACTTTTATCCTTCTTTTGGTTGAATTACTTGGCTTTTGCCCAAAATCCCGAAGAAGTATTCAAAGACGGAATGGCTAAAATGGAAGCCAAAGACTACAATGCCGCCGTAGAAAAATTTGATTTAGCTCTTGCCGCAAAACCCGATTATGTAGATGCTCATTTCCAAAGAGGTATGGCAAAAAAAGCATTGTTGCAGTACAATTTAGCTATCAATAGCTTCAATAAAGTAATTGAACTAAAGCCCGATTATTTAGAGGCTTACATTGAAAGGGCTGAATTGTATTCAAATATGGGAAAAGAGGAAGAAGCAATGAAAGATTTTGCCAAAGTTTTAGAAAAGAAACCTGATTTTCTGGAAGCATACGTTAGAATTGGCAATATGTACAGACGCAAAGGCGACTCTGAAAAAGCAATCGCTGAATATCAGAAAGCACTCAAAATCAATCCTAAATACGACAAGGCTCATTACAATTTAGCTTTGTACTATTTCAATCTTGAAAAGAAAGCCGAGGCAATGAAACACGTAAGAGAAGCCATCGCCGCAAATCCTAATAATGCCGAAGCCTATGCCTTGAAAGGAGAAATAGAATTGCAACAAAGGCAGTATAAACTGGCACTTGCAAGTCTTGATAAATCTATCCAGTTGGATAACACTGTGGGTAGCTCTTATACTTTCCGTGGGCAAGCCAAGTTTTTCACAGGAAATAAAAAAGGAGCTTGCGAAGATTGGAAAAAAGCCCAAGAACTCGGCGATACTGAATGTGAAGAGTATTTAGGAAAACACTGCAAATAATTGTAAAATTTCTTGTAATGCTCCCAAAAGCCTCTACTTGATGCAAGTAGGGGCTTTTGAGTATTTTTCAGATTATAATTTTATACCAATGAGCAAAATATCATCTCTTTGCAAAGTGCCTCGTAGCTGATTTTCTAAAAGGTTCTGTATAGCTTTATGTTGTTCTGTCATTGATAGTGTGGCTATATTAGAAAGTGTGTATTTCAGTTTGCTTTCGCCGAGTTTTACCCTTTCGACATCATTTTGGTCAGTAATTCCGTCAGAACATAGATATATGCAAGAGTTTGGAGAAAGCACGAGGGTATTGGTTTCAAATTTTATATTTTCGTTTTGGTCGCCTCCTATGGATTTTCTTGAACCTTTGAGTGTGAAAACTTGAGTATGACCATTTTCAGTATAATAAAGTGGTCTTTTTGCCCCTGCGAAATGAATTTTGGTTTTACCATCAGGCGTTTTTTCAAGTATGCACAAAGCCATATCCATACCATCGCGATTGCCTGTTTCTTTTTGGCGAAGTAGTTTTTGCACTTCTTGGTGCAAATTTTCCAAAATTTCGCTCGGTTCGTGGATACGATTCAAAATCACGACTTTTTCCAGCAATCTATTTCCAATCAGACTCATAAAGGCACCAGGAACGCCGTGTCCTGTACAATCCACAGCGGCAACGATAGTTCTGTTTGCATCAAGCTGTTCAATCCAATAAAAATCTCCACTTACCACGTCGCGAGGCATAAAAAGCACAAAGTAATCCTTGAAAAGTTTTTGTAATTTTTCGGTATAGGGCAAAATAGCCGTTTGTATAGTTTTGGCGGCATTGATACTTTTTTCAATTTTTTCGTTTTGTTCGGCAAGCATTTCATTTTTTTGAGCAATGGCATCTCTTTGAGCCATAATCTCTTCCTGTTGTTGTTGCAATTCTTCAGCTTGTACTTGCAATTCTTTGTTTTGCTCCTCAATGGTTGCATTTTGAGCGGCAAGTTTTTTGTTTTTCTGCCTATTCAGGATAAGCAGGTAGCCCACAAAAATTAAAAAAGCCCCTACAATAGCCAGCCCAATGAGCGTATAAAAGTTTTTTTGTTCTTCTTCTTTGGCTTTCAGGTCAGCAAGTTGCTTTTCTTTCTCTAAGATTTCTCGTTTGCGTTCTTCTTCTTTTCTTTCTGCTTCACGTTTTTGCCTTTCTATTTCTTTGTCTTTTTCCAGAGCGGCAATTTGTTGTTCTTGGCGTTCGGCTTCGGCTTTCTGACGGATTAGCTCCAATTGTTGTTCAGCACGTTGCTTTTCAATGGCGGCATTACGCAATCGTTGAGCCTGCAATTCTCTATCGGCTTTGAGACGCTGAATTTCACTTTCACGAAGTTCGGCTTCCTTTTTGGCTTTTTCTTTTTCCAAGTTGGCTTGCACAAGTTCCATTTCTTTCTTTTCCTCTTGTGCGATATTGGCTTTTATTTCACTTTCCTTTTTTTCAAGTTCTAACTGGCGTTCAATCATTTCTTGTCTTTGGCGGGCTTCTTCTTCCTGATAAGCCTTTTGTAAATCCAAGTATTTTTGGTAGTTCTTTTGATACTCTTTCAAATCTTGCTGTTGCTGATAAATATTTGCCTTGATTTGATAACTGGACATCAGTACCTCTTGGGCTTTGAGTTTATTTGCCCCATTCAATTCCCTTTCGGCTATCGCTATTGCCTTATCTACATAGTCCAAGGCATTTTCGTTTCTATTTGCAAGAAAATCATTGACAGCTAAAAAGTTATGCAATTTAGCTTCTTCAACTTTATCGTTTTGTGAGCGTCTGATGACAAGTGCATCTTCATAGTATTTTTTTGCCCCTTTGAAATCTCCTTCATTGGTGTAGGTAGAGCCGATATTCATCAAAGCAACGGCTCTAATACTTGTATTACCTTTATTTTGGTTGGCAATTTGCTGATTGATTTTAATAGATTGGTCAAAGTTTTCTAAGGCTCTTTTGGTATCCCCCATTTTTTTATAGTTGTAACCAATATTGTTATAGGTATTCGCAAGAGCGGGTAGGTCGTCTTTGTAATATCCAAGCAGTTCTTGGTAATAGGTAATAGCTTCTTTGTATTCTTTATTTTCGGTACAAATAGTAGCAAGTCCTTCCAAAGTTTCGGTAATTTCGGCTTTATTGTTATCAGCTTTTTCAATTTCCAAGACTTTCTTGTAATTTTCTTTAGCTTTCGGATAGTCTTGCATCATCAGGTAGGCAAAGGCAATATCTTTTTGGGTTTCTCCTTGCTGATGAAGCGGCTTTTTGTTGGTTTTTTCTAAATCCAAAGCTCGCTGATAATACTCAATGGCTTTGCCATATCCTTTTTGTCTTTGATAAGCGAGGGCAATTTTTTTAGAAATTTGTATTTTCGCCTCATCATCTTTGGCTTGGTTGAGTTGGGCAATGAGTTCATTGATACTACTTTGCCCCCAAAGCGAAGGCAAGGCTAATAAAATGAATAGTAATGCAAGAAGGTAACGCATAGAGTTTTGTTTTTAGAATTTTAAGTTAAATCCTGCCATTATACGCAAAGGATTCTGGGGGGCACCGTTTGCAAATTCTGCTCCTGCCGCTCCTTGAAGAGCTGTTTCAGGAGAAGCCCCTAAATTGAGCGAATAATAACGCTGGTCAAGTAAATTTCTACCTTGCAGAAACACATTGAAATAATTACTAATGCGGTAGTTGAGATGAAGGTTCAAAAGAGCATAGCCGTCAATGTTTTGTCTTGCAGTGCCATTTTCACGCTGACTTACGGCATAGGTAAATTGTTTATTGACAAAAATAAAACGAGGTGTAAAAGTAAATCGGTTTAGTTCAAGCTCAAAACCACCTTTGAAAATCCAAGGCGAAATAGCGGCTAAATCAATAAGTATTTCCTGATTGAGCGTATCTTTGCTAGTTACTTTACCACCAACATAACTTGCAGAAGCATAGAAATTCAAACGTTGATTATTGCCTATGTTCAATCGGTAATCTAAATCCAAAGAACCTCCATAGCTGAACTGCCTTTCACTATTTATCGCAACCTCTATGAAAGCTACGGGATAACCTAAAAATTGCCCATTGTAGCGATTGCCGTTGATAGCATCAGGTCCGTAATTGAACAAGCCCTCACTTATTGAATAGAAGGCATTAAAATTGGCTCGGAAATTTTTACCATTGTTGAACGAAGTAGAACTTTCAAAAGTTTGAATAGTTTGAGGCTTCAAATCGGGGTTCGGGAGGCGGAAAAAGAAAGAAACATAACTTGCACCATTATCAAAACTTACAAAAGAACCAAACTGCTCAAATGCAAAAAGTGGCGAAGGTGCAAGGAAAGCAGAACCATATAGTAGCTTTGTATTGAGATGCTTATTTATTTCAAACACGATACCTGCTCTTGGATTGAGCGAAGCCCCATAACGACTATTGACATCATAACGCGTTCCTAATGTAACAGAAACTTTTTCTACGGGATTTATCTGTGTTTGTAAAAAACCGCCAATATTGCTGTACTCAATAAAGGGAATAGGAACTTCAATACCCGTAGGATTGAGCGGATAAATACTGCCAATGATAACGGCTCTTTGCTTGCGATTACTCAAAACATATTCTAAATCGTGTCCGCGAGGCACAGAATTAAAATATTCGTAAGTAACACCTCCCGAAAAGCTAATGATTGAATTGAGCGTATAACTGGCAAGTTGCTCAGCTTTCAGCATCAAGCCGTTTGAGAACTTATAGGCAGGTCTCAAGCCTGAATATACATTACGGAAATTACTTTCAGGGTTTAGCCAATAATGACTGCCAATCAGAAAACTTGTGAGTTGCCATTTTCCTAAATTTTTTTGATATGTCAGATTACCCATTGTTACATTGTGTCCGAAAAATGCTCCACGATTATACACTACATTATCGGGGGTTTGGGCAATCGTGGAAGGGTTAATAGCTTCGTTGCGGAAAAGTGTAAAAGATAGGTTCTTGTAGCGTATGTTTCCGTGCATTGCATAGCTACGCAAAGGTGTTTGACTATAATAGGGAAATACATTTGCAGTTTGCGGACCGAAAATGGTGTTGAAATTTCCTGTTTGCAGGTTTTGTTCTAAATTTTTGTATTCTTCTGAATAAAATTTGCTCAGTTGCGGCTGCTGGTCGTAGTGATATTGAGCCGAAAAAGTATAGCTCAAATCTTCATTGATACGTCTGCCCATTTGCAAATTTCCCAAAACATAATTATACATTCCACCGATAGCAGTAACTTCGCTTCGGCGAATATCATCAGCGGTTTTTGTGATAATATTGATTACCCCAGCGAAAGCATCTGCTCCATACAAAGCTGATGCAGGACCGAATACAATTTCTACTTGTTTAGCCAAATGAACAGGGTAATTCTCAACAATGGGAATAATATCGTTGGTGGGTGAATTGGCACGTACTCCGTCTATGAGTAAAATAAATTTATCGTTGGCACTGCCATTAGTTCCTGCAATACCACGCATAAGAATATTGTTGTTCCAGCGTGGATCTACCAAATTATCTACACGCACATTCGGAATATCTTGCAAGAGTTCCATTAGCGAGGTGTAACCCCTTCTTTGAATTTGTTCAGCAGTGATAACCACAATAGTTCCCGGTGCTTTACTGGATTTTTGCTCACTGGTACGGCTGGTAGTAATAATAGAAACGTCCTCAAATTCATCTACTTCACCTTTTCTTTTGAGCAAATCTTCTACTTCAATTTCGTGAGTAGCAGGGCGGAGTGTATCTTGGGCAAAAGTAGAAAAACCAAACAAAAGCAGACCTAAAAGTGAAAATAATTTCATAAGCGTTCAGTTGTTTAACCACTTACAAAAGTAAAAACTTTTAGTTTAGCTCGTCTTATATTGAGGGTTATTTTTTTGTTAAGTTTTGCTTTTACGGAAGTCTTTAACGGCTTTTTGAATTACAAATTTGCTTAATAGGTTGGGGAAAATTCTTTCAAGCCACAAGGTGAGTTTGGTATAAAAAGGAAAAACGACAACAGCTTGGTTGTGTACAATTCCTTTCAGAATGTACCTGACAGCTTTTTCGGTAGGAAGGATAGGGAAAGGAATGGTAGATTTGATTTTTTCGGTATCGGTATGCGATTTGATGGCGTTTTCGTACAAGGCACTTTCTACAAAGCCCGGACAAATAGCAGTTACTTTTACTCCCAAAGCTCTGCCTTCTACCCGTAAAGATTTAGAAAGACCTAAAACACCGTGCTTGGCAGTAGCATACGGAATAGCCAGCGGAAAAGGTATCAGAGCAGACATAGACGCCATATTGACAATATGCCCAAACCTTTGCTCGCTCATTATATCGTAAGCGATTTTTGTACCATTTACAACGCCAAGCAGGTTTATATCAAGCACTTTTTTCCACTCCGAAATGCTTAAATCTTGTGCTTCGCCTGCTATGCCTATTCCTGCATTGTTGATAACCAAGTCAATCTTGGAGTGTTTTTGTAAAATGATTTGAAAGACACTTTGAAATTGCTCAAAATCTCTCACGTCCAAAGGTAAGTGAGAAATATTTGCTATTTGATGAGTAGGAGCCTGAATATCTGCATTATACACTACGGCACCCAGTTCTGCAAACCTTTGGCTCAAGGCTTTGCCAATCCCAGAACTTGCCCCTGTGATAAGAACTATTTTCCCTTGAAAGAATTTTTGCATAACCAACCTTTGCATTGAAGTAAATTTTCTATACTTTCTGCTTGCCTGATAGCCCAATGCACGCAATCGGGCTTTTCTTGTTTCAAGAAATCGTAATCTACCCAAGCAATTTCTTGTAAAATTTGGCTTTCTTGGCTCATTTCAGGGTCTTTGCCCAATTTTAATACTCCACCGATTTGCTCTACTTCAAAAAACAACTCAATAGCGTGCAAAGGAGGCTCTAAAAACTCATATACAAACAAAAACTGCTTGATTCGTACTTGCAGACCTGCTTCTTCCAGAAACTCTCTTTGCAAACATTCGCTGATGCTTTCGCCAAAATGCAAACCTCCTCCCGGTGGCGACCATAAGTAGCCCCCTTCGCCCAAATTTGTGTGTTTGATGAGTAAAATCGTGCCTTCTTGCACCAACAAGCCACATACACGCACACGCAAACGATTGCCAAACGTTTCTATGATGGTTTGATGTTCCAAAATTTGTTTTAGGTTTAATAGTTCCAAAAGTTCAAGGGGTCATCAGACGCAAACTTCAAGTTTTCATAAAATTAGGGTAAATTTGCTTTGAGGTCAAAACTTTCATTTATTTGCGACTGCTAAAATTTCTTTTCCACCACTTGCCAAAACTTCGTTAGCCAGAGCAATAGCAGTGTTGATAGCTTCATTGGGCAGGCAGAGAGCCGTTTTTCGGATAATTTTTTCACCATTCCACCCAAGCAAACCTCCTTGTAAGTAAATTTTTTCGCCTTGCCAAGTAGCAAGCACAAAAACAGGCACGCTACAACCACCTTGCAAAGTATGCAGAAACGCCCTTTCTGCCTCTACACAGATAGCTGTAGCCTCGTGATTCAGGATTTTTCTTAACTTTTCTTGCAAATCTTTTTCCAAATGTTCGCTGATTTCCACAGCAATACTACCTTGCCCCGCAGTAGGCGTAAAAATTTCCAAAGGCAAATGCTGGCGAATGAGATGCTCGTAGTTCATTCTTTTTACACCTGCATAAGCTAAAATAAGAGCATCACAAAGTCCATTTTGTAATTTTTGCAAGCGAGTTTGCAAGTTGCCTCGTATTTCGGTGCTTTGAATATGCGGGTAAAAATGTTTCAAAACCGCAATGCGGCGAGTAGAGGAAGTGCCTATGACCATTTTATCGGCAAGCGAAATATTTTCCTTAAAACTCACAAGAACGTCATTCATTTGCTCTCTTTCGGTAAAGGCAATAATTTTCAAGCCTTTGGGCAAGTGAGAGGGCAAATCTTTGGCACTATGAACAGCCAAATGCACTGCTCCCGAAAGTAGTTGCTCTTCCAATTCTTCTGTAAAAACTCCTTTACTACCGATTTTGGAAAGTGAGCGGTCAAGAATTTTATCACCTTTGGTTTCAATAGTTACAATTTCGGTGCTAAAACCTGCTTCTTGTAATTTTTGAGCAACAAATTCAGTTTGCCATAAAGCGAGCTTACTACTTCGGCTGATAATTTTGAGTTTCATTGTTTTTTTGAGCAAAAGGTTCAAAAAAGTTATTTTTCCAAACTTGCAGTTGGGTTATATCTTTCAGAGCGGGGGCGAGTTCAAAACGGCTGTTCAAATCTATAACTTGTATAGGAATTTGCGGATTTTTTTGCAAAAATTCAAACAGCATAGGGCTGTTTTTCAAAGAAATTCCGCCACTAATCCATAGGGGCTTTGCATAAGGATAGTTTTTCAGCACTTGCCAATCAAAGGCTACACCATTGCCACCACGCTCTTTGCCTTGTGTATCCAGCAAAAAGGCATCAACAAAAGGCAAATAAGGCTCTAAATTTGAAAATTTAAAGCCTTGTCCCACACCAAAAGCCTTTACGATAGGCAAAGGGAGCTTTTTACCTAATTCCGAGCAAAATGCAGGACTTTCTTCACCGTGCAGTTGCAGATAATCTAATTCGTATCTTTGAGCTATGGAAGTAATATTTTCACAGGTTTCATTTACAAAAACGCCAACTTTGCGAGTTTGCTGGGGTAGGGAAGGCATTTGCCAATTTTTCCCCACAAATCGTTTAGAATTTTCGTAAAAGATGAAACCCATAAAATGAGGTGAGAGAGAAACCACCTCTTGTATGTTGGTAGTTTCTCTCATACCACAAATTTTCCATTGAAGCATAATTTATCCTCTATCTACTTTTTCTTGAATACGTGTAAAATGAATAGAGAGTTTGAGCATAAAAATATAAAAACCATAGTTGCTGAGAGTAAATAATCTTTGGCTTTGTAGGTCAATTTTTATTGAACTTGCACTGCAATGATTTATTCTGTCCAGAAAAACAATACATTCTTCGGGAAGATTACCACCTTGTGGTAAATAAAAAATTTGAGTAATTCGCTGTTTGCGAATAATATTTATGTGGTTCAGAATATCTTGTTCTGATTTTATTTTTTGTTCAAGAAGTTTTGATTGATATTTCTTTAAGCTAAAAATAGGTGCATAACAAATATTTGCAGGGAATAGACGCTGGTTATTAGGATCTATATCACAAGTATTTGAAAGTATAATAGCAGGCGAATCGTAAAATTGCCCTTTCGCTAAATCAGCAAACTTGAGTTTTTTTATACCATCCCCCTGAAAAATTACGTTTTCTTCTTTGAGGTAACTTGTATAAAATCTGCTATCCAAATTATTAGGAAAATTTGATATTTCCTCAAAGAGTTTTTTATGATTTTCTTCTGAAAGATATTTAGGGAGAAAAGTTTTAATATCGTCAAAAACTATACTCATAGTTTTAGTATCAAATCTTCGTAATTTTCATCAATAATTTGAGAGATAATTGGGTCCAAATCTTGGCTTTCTTTTAAAAGGTTTTCCGCTATAGATGTAAGAATATTCCAATGTTTTTGAACAGAATAAAGATAGATTGCTTGTAAATTTAGGCTTTCAAATATAGTAAGATTGCTAGTAAATTTACAAGTAGAAATTTGGGGGCTACTGAGTATTAAAACATTAGAATTGCCAATATCGTATGGAAGGATTTTCATATGTATCGTGGGTTAAATCGTTCAATAAAATCTTCTTTAAGTAGTGAAAAAAAGGTGTTCTTAATAAGTTGATGGGCTTGATTAGCTAAATTTTCAAAAGACTGCAAATAATCATCATTTGAATAAATGCAAGTAATATCTACAAGAGAACCTTCTTTTTGAACTTGATTTTGTATAATGCTTGCCTTATTTGCAAATTGCAAAACTTTAAGAAAGTTATGTTCTGCTAACTCCATTCTTAAAATTAAGTTATCTAAACGTGGTTCTTCTCCATTGAGAAGGACATTTAGGTTTAAGTTTGGATAAACTTCATATTCAAAGAAATTAATATATCTCATTGAAAAACTCGTAGGTTTTTGAAAGATGGAAGTTTCTTTCAGAGTTTGAAAAAAATTAAATAATTTTTTTTCAAAAAACTGCCAACCAGAGTATTTATTATTAAGATGAAAACTTATGGAATGATAACCAACTTGTATAGTGAAGTTGCTTTCAATTAGCCTATACATTGGGGCATATTGTAGAGTAGGATCATTTTCCAATATTTCTGGAGGTAAAAATGCAGAAGGCAATTTCTCTAATTTGGTAAATTCATTTTTTACCTTTTCATATAACACACCTAGAATTGTTTCTTTGGGAATAACTGGCTGAAATCGCCATTCAACATTAGCTTCTATTATAGGAGAAGGAGTGATATGAACAGGGGTCTTTATCATAAAAATTAGTGTTTAAGCACTCCTCTTATTGTTAGGGAAAGAGGAGTGCATATTTATCTAAATACTATTTGAATGCAGGAATACCTGTGATAGCATTACCCAAGATGAGCAAATGAATATCGTGAGTACCTTCGTAAGTAACCACGCTTTCAAGGTTCATCATATGACGCATAATGGGGTATTCGTTGGTAATACCCATTCCGCCGTGGATTTGACGAGCCTCACGAGCTATATTGAGGGCAATTTCAATGTTATTGCGTTTGGCAAGAGAAATTTGGGCAGTAGTAGCTTTGCCTTCGTTTTTGAGCGTACCCAAACGCCAGCAAATAAGCTGTGCTTTGGTAATTTCGGTCAGCATTTCGGCAAGTTTTTTCTGCACCAGTTGGAAAGAGGCAATTGGCTTTCCGAATTGTATGCGTTCCATTGCATACTTACGAGCCGATTCATAGCAATCCATTGCTACCCCCAAAGCCCCCCAAGCAATACCATAACGAGCCGAATCCAAGCATTTGAGCGGAGCAGAAAGCCCATCAGCCAAAGGAAGCAGGTTTTCTTTGGGAACTTTCACGTTATCAAATACCAGCTCGCCTGTGATGCTGGCACGCAAAGACCACTTGCCGTGAATTTCAGGGGTTGAAAAACCTTCCATTCCACGCTCTACAATCAGCCCTTTGATGCGTCCTTCTTCATTTTTTGCCCAAACTACGGCTATATCGGCTTTTGGTGAGTTGGAAATCCACATTTTAGAGCCATTGAGCAAGTAATAGTCGCCCATATCTTTGAAGTTGCTTACCATTCCCGCAGGGTTTGAGCCAAAATCGGGTTCAGTAAGTCCGAAGCAACCCAGCATTTCACCTTTGGCAAGTTTGGGCAGATATTTACGCTTTTGTTCTTCCGAGCCAAAAGCATAAATGGGAAACATCACAAGCGAACCTTGCACCGAAGCCGTAGAACGCATACCCGAATCGCCACGTTCAATTTCTTGCATCATCAAGCCATACGAAATATAATCCATTCCACCGCAACCATATTCTTGGGGCAAAGTAGGTCCGAAAACGCCTAACTCACCAAATTTTCGTACTATTTCGTAAGGGAAATGATTTTTTTCGTACCAATCTTCAATATAAGGCGAAATTTCTTTTTTCACGAAATCTCTTACTGCCTGACGAACCATCTTATGCTCTTCGGTGAGCAAATCATCAATGCCATAAAAATCGGGGTGTTCAAAGGTATCTTGTTTCAAACGCTTCTGAAACACCATTTCACCATTTGCGTTGAGTGTGCTTGCTTGCATAAAACCAAATTTTTTGTTATCAACCAAAAATACAAGTACAAAGTTAGTAAGAAAAAGAACATTTTCAAAAAGGCTATTCTGAAAACTAAAATGGTCGGTGCTTTTTTACACCGACCATTGTTTAGCGTGAAATTTCCAAAATTTCCACTTCCAGCTCTCCTGCGGGAACTTGAATTTTAGTTACATCACCAACGCTTTTGCCCAAAAGCCCTTTGCCAATAGGCGATTCTACGGAAATTTTACCTGCTTTCAGGTCTGCTTCTTCTTGCGAAACCAGCGTGTAGGTCATTACAGCTTTGGTTTTTTTGTTTTTAATTTTCACCGTAGAAAAAATAGAAACCTTAGACAAATCAATATTGCTCTCGTCCATTAGGCGGGCATTGCTGATAAGTTCTTCTAATTTAGCAATTTTTAGCTCCAGCAAGCCTTGGGCTTCTTTGGCGGCATCATATTCAGCATTTTCAGATAAATCGCCTTTCTCGCGTGCTTCTGCGATTTGACGAGCAATATCGGCTCTGCCTTTGGTGCGAAGTTCGTGCAACTCTTTTTTCAACTTCTCTAAGCCTTCTTGGGTGTAATAAGAAATTTTTGACATAACAATAACCTGTTTAGTTCAACCAACAAAAAACGAAAATACAAGTGAGCCGAAAATAGCTAACCTGTATTGCCTTATGAGTAAAAAAAACGGCTGACTGCTTGCCGACCGTTCTCTGTTTATACGTTACAAAAGTAAGAATGTTTTTTCAAAAAAACAAGATTTTTACTTGCTTTTTTTGCTTTTCTGTAATACACCATTCCCCGAAACCTGTACAGTAGTAGATTTTTCTTTGCTACCTTCACTTTTTTCGCTATCTGTGGAAGGTAGTAGGTTTTTACGCATAAGAATTGTTTCCAAAAATTTGATTTCATTTTCGGAATTGAACATTTTGAAGGGGAAATGTAAAAACTGCCCTTTGGAAATCACCAGCGTAATAGCATCTTTGCTTTTGTGGGCTTCCTTGATTAAATCCCACTTGAACATCATTGCTTCTTGGGGCGTTTTTTTCATCAAAATATTCTGACTACTAATTTCATACGAATATTTTTCAAACATTACTTGATTTTGGGGTAGTTGGGGAATGCCTGTGTATTGTATCCACCAGAAAAGATACCAAAGCCAGGCTCCCAGTGGGGCAAGCGTATAAATCCACCAATTTTTGTAGCCCAAAGCATTGATGATGATATTGAGAACAATGATTCCTACAAAAATAGCCACAGGAAGCCACCACTGCTTGCGTAAGATGTATTGCATACCTACCCGCCGATACATCTTGGGGGTAAGTTCGTATTTTTTGGTCTTGATGAGCATTGTATCAAAATTTTGCACAAAATTAGAAAAAATCCGACTTATCTGTATATCTTTGCAAAGAAAACTTTTTCCCACTATAACTATTACGACAATGACTACCACCGAAATTTTTCCTACTGAATTTTTGCAAAGAAGCCACAAAGAAGCTCTTTTGGAGCAAAAAGCCAAAGTGATTTGGTTTTTGGGGCTTTCGGGAGCGGGTAAGAGCGAACTGGCTTTGCATTTAGAAAAAAAATTGTACGAAAAAGGCTTTCTGACACAAGTGCTGGACGGCGATAACTTGCGAAGTGGCTTAAACAACAACTTGGGTTTTAGCGAAGCCGACCGCAAGGAAAACATACGCCGTGCCGCCGAAGTTGCCAAAATTTTGATGAATAGTGGTGTAATTGTGATAGCCTCTTTTATTTCGCCTACCAATGAAATTCAAAAACTTGTCAGAGATATTGTGGGAGAGGATTTTATTGAGATTTTTTTGGATTGCCCTTTGGAAGTTTGTGAGCAAAGAGATGTCAAAGGGCTGTATGCCAAAGCCAGAGCAGGGCTGATTAAAAACTTCACGGGTATTGATAGCCCTTTTGAAAAACCCCTCAATCCCGATTTAGTGTTATACACGCATCTGCAAAGCAAAGAAGAATGTTTGGAGCAGATTTTAGACCTGATTTTGCCTAAAATTACCGAAGTGTGATTTTATATTATGCCGTTGGTGGTGGAATGGGGCATCTTGCCCGTGCCAAAGCACTTTTAGAATATTTTAAGTTGGCAAAAGATAGTGTAAAAGTGCTTTCGGCTTCGCCTTTTGCTCAAAGCTATTTTCCCGATTTACCTATTTTGCCACTGCCTTCGCATTTGGCTCAAAATCCTGAATTTTATCAAGTTTGGCTTGAGCAACAATTTCGTAAATACAACTTTGAGCAAATTTGGGTAGATAGTTTCCCTTGCGGCATATTGGGCGAATTGCAAGCACTTGCTCAAAGAAACTTGCAATGGATTTATTTTGCTCGCATTTTGCAGTGGGAAAACTATAAAGGTATTTGGCAAAAAACTTTACCTTACGAAAAAGTTTACTTGCTTGAAACTTTGGAAAAAGCTCATCAGAATTTTTTAGAAAGCCATTACAGCAAAAAATTAGAGCTTTTGCATTTTGAATATTCTCGCAAATCTGTTCCTCAGATGTTTGATAAAAACGATTGGCTCATCGTTCATTCTGAGCCTGAAGCAGAGGTGTGTGAGCTACTGGCGTTTGCCTACGAACAAGCTGAAATGGAAAACCAGAAACCACGTTTTTGTGTGATAAGTCCAATCAAGAAATTAGATACTTCCTTTGCCTATACGCATTTTCATTTGCAAGAAGCTCATCATTATTTTGAGCAAGCAGGGCGGGTTATTACGGCTTGTGGGTTCAATGCTATGAAGCAGATGAAACCCTACCAAGAAAAACACCATTTTTTGCCCTTTCCCCGCCGTTTTGATAACCAATTTTTGAGGGCTAAACTATCTTTTACTCAAAACTAACTTTCAGCATCAATTTTGGGTTTGCTTTTTTTCCAAAGATAAAAACCACCCCCCAAAAGTAGTAAAACCATTAGAATAGAGCTGATAAGTGCCAATTTTTCACCATCTTGATATACTTTTGCTTCAAAACGGAAAGTAATGGTATGCTTACCCGCAGGAACAACCATTCCCCGCAAAGCATAATTTGCCTTGAAATATTCAGCAGGTTTGCCATCAAGATAGGCTTGCCAGCCCGATTCGCCCATTCGGTAGTAAATTTCCGAAAATAGCACCAACTGAGGAGCTTTTGCTTCAAATTCATAAACCATTTCATTAGGCGAATGCTTGGTTAGGCGTATTTTGGCTAAACTATCCCACTGAACACTGCTTAAGTTATCAGTGCCTTTTTGCTTACGCAAAACAGCCATTTTACGAATATTTAAGTTTTTGAGGGCTTTTAGCTCTTCATCGGCGTTTTCAACGAGTTTGTATTCGGGTACAATCCAAGCCGCACCCAAAGCATCAGGGTTCTGAATAGCAATACTTTTACCTCCTTGCAAAGGCACAATAAAATATTTGATATTCAGCATATCTATTACGGGCTTGTAGGTGCTTCCTTGCGTTAGCTTGCCTGCACTATCTTGTAAATTTTTGTAGAGGGCTTGTATTTCTTTATCCAAATGCCCGCTAATGATGTCCTGATAGATTCGCAATTTTGCTCCGTGATACCCCCCCGCCGAGTGATGAAAATAAGAAGTAGAAGCATCATTAAAAGGATTGCCCAAATTTAGTACGCGATAGTAGGACGTATCTTTCAAAATGCTTTCATCAGTAGGCGAGGGTTCAAGAGTGCGGGCTTCTTCTTTTTCTACAAATTTTTCGTTGTTCAAAAAGCGTTTGGCTACGCCTAATAGGTCTATGAGCGAAAGCAAAGAAATAACTGCAATAGCAATTTCAAACTTGATATATTTTTTCCACAAAGCCCACAAAGCCAGCAAAGCCAGCATTACAAAAACAAAGCTACGCCAAGCATCTGCTTTGAAAAGACTTAATCTATCATATTGGGCGGCTCGGACAAGGTTTTTGAACAAATCTGCCATTTCGCCACCTTCTTTGATAAGCATTCTATCTTGTGTAGAGCGGAAATCAAAAAACAATCCGCCTGCCATAGCAAAAATAAGTAGTGTTCCTGCAAAGAAAATCGCAAAAACTCTTAGTTTTTTCCAAAAAATATCAGGGTTTTCCTGTAAAATATTTTGAGTTTCTTGTAAGCCCAAAGCCGCTCCTATTACAAGAAAAATAGGCATAAAAGAAAGTATCATCGTAACGGCTCTGAACTTATTAAACAGCGGCAGGTAATCAAAGAAAAAGTCGTTCAGAAAGAAGTTTTTACCCCAAGCAATGCTCACGCAAAGCAATACAGCCCC
Organism: Raineya sp.; assembly: GCF_053497555.1. Lineage (NCBI taxonomy): Bacteria > Pseudomonadati > Bacteroidota > Cytophagia > Cytophagales > Raineyaceae > Raineya > Raineya sp. The sequence goes on from NZ_JBRCWE010000108.1 coordinate 29,463, forward strand.
CAAAACCCACCATTTCAGAGGATTTTTGCTGATGAGCATACTCCATACGAAAAGCATAAGAAGCACTGCTCCCATATAAGCAGGACCGCCTGTACCCGGTTGCTCGCCCCAATACATTGCAGGCAAAGCCCCTTGCGAAAGCAAATAGTTGAATAAATTTTCTGCTTGAAGGTTGTATTTAGAGGCTTCTTCTTGCAAAGCCTCCATTAGTTTGCTGTTTTCGGCGGGAGTTTCAAAAGAACTTCCTCCATAGGCATTGGGAATGAGAAAATTAAGTGTTTCGCCTATGCCGTAGCTCCAACGAAAAGCATATTCTTTATCCAAACCTCCTGCATTGTTTTGAGTTTTGCTTTTCTTGGCACTTGCACCCAAAACAACATTTTCAGGGCTATCGCTCAATTCATTTTTTCCGCGGGTCGTATTCTTTACATACTCATTTACAACCATATACCGATTGATATGGTTGCTCATACTCAGAACGCCTGCTATAATGGCTACTGCGGAAGCTATTACAAAATGCTTCAAGTTATTTTGTATTATAGCTATAATAAACTCTACCAAAGCGAAAATAAGTAGGGTAAGCCCTAAATAATAGGTCATTTGCACAAAGTTGGCGTATTGGTGAATAGCCGAAAAAAACATCAGTAAAATACCTCCTAAAATATATTTCCCACGATACACTTGCCACACTGCCCCAATAATAGGTGGTATGAAAGCCACGGAAAGGCATTTAGAAATATGTCCTGCGTCTATGTTGATAATATTGTAAGAAGTAAAAGCGAAGCTCACCGCTCCCAAAAACGAAAGCCAAGGCGAAAACCCCATCAGGCATAGCCCTACGTATGCTCCAAGCATATACAAAAAGAGCAAGTTAGCGGGTTCGGGAAGCAGATTTACAAGCATACGTCCCAAATGTACCGAAATACTGCTTGGGTAATCCATATAAATCATATAGTTGGGCATTCCCGAAAACATATACGGATTCCAAAAGGGAAAATCTCCTGTTTTTTTGTAGTATTCTTGCGATTGATGTGCCGCCCCCAAACTTTGGATTACATCGTGTTGGCGAAGATTTTTGCCTTTCATAACAGGCGACATATACGCAAGCGAAATAATTACAAACAACACTACGGCAATGGTATGCGGTAAAACTTTTGGTAAAATATTTTTCAAGTTCATACGAAATTTTTTTTGATGAAATTTAAATTTTCAATCAGATAAGGCTTGTCTAAAATTTATGAAAGAAGGTTTGAAAAGTTGGAAGTTTGGGGTTTGAAGTTTGAAAAGTTTTGAAACCTTAAACTTTTGAACCTTAAACCTTCAAACTTTACGCCTTTAATAGACTTTTATTCAAAATATTTAGACAAACTCATCAAAACAACTTATGAAGTTCGGTTCAAAATTATGTTTTTTGTGCGATTTTTACTTTTTTTGTTGAGGATTTTTTCTTGCAATGGGTCGTTTTCAGCAAAGTAAGTTTTCGGCACTTCGGGCTTTTATTCGTTTGGTACGTTTTGGCAACCTACTAATGATAGGCTTTACGCAATACTTGGTAAAGATTTTCTTCATAGATAGCCCTGCTGAAAGTGTATGGGAACATTTTACAGATTTGCGATTTTTTTTGCTTTCTTCCAGTACGGTGCTGATAGCGGCGGCGGGGTATATCATCAACGATTATTACGATGTAAAAATAGATTTGCTCAACAAACCCGATAGGGTAGTGGTAGGCAGTGTAATTCAGCGGCGAATGGCTCTGCTTTTCAATTTTTTGCTCAATGCTCTGGCAATGCTTGTAGGCTTTTGGCTATCTTGGAAAATTGCTGTCATTAACTTCATTTGCATTTTTTTGCTTTGGTGGTATTCCAATTTGCTCAAACGCTTGCCTTTTGTAGGAAATTTTGCGATTGCACTGCTTACAGGAGCTACGGTCTGGATAGTTGCTTTTTATTACAATCAGCACTACGAAGAGATTTACATTTACGCTTCTTTTGCATTTTTCATAACGCTGGTACGAGAGGTTATCAAAGATATGGAAGATGTGAAAGGCGATGAAGCCTTTGGTTGTAAAACTTTACCTATTATTTGGGGCATACCACGTACCAAAATATTTGTTTATGCTCTTGTAGCGGCTTTTATTTCCAATTTGGCAGTGAGTTTCTTTTTTCTCAACAGAGGCATTGTCGTTTTTCTTACGAGCATTATCTTTTTTCCAACAGCGTGGCTAATTATTCGCTTGTATTATGCCGACAGACGCAAGCATTTTCGTTATCTGAGCCGTTGGGTGAAGTTCATAATGTTTTTAGGATTAGTCAGCATTTTTTTTGCTGAAGCGTAAAGGGAAGCATTACAATTCATAATTTTACGCTATAACGTTATTTTGCCAAGTCAGTATTTGAAATTATTTTATTTTTAGGTAGTCTTTTGTTCCAAAGGATTTTCGGTTACAATTTCTCCATTTGGCAACTCATAGAAACGCTTTCCCTTAATAACAAAATCATTGGGCAATCCATTTTTTCGGTTAATTTCTTTAGCTCTTTGTACCGCTTTGCTAAATAAATTAGTAAATATAGATGCATTTTGATAAACTGTTAGGCTATCTAATTTATCCACTCTCATTTTCAAGGTCTTTTAAGAAGTTATTAAATAAATTTTCAAGTTCAACTACAAAATTCTCTTTTGTTCCAATGACTACTTTTTGAGGCTCTTTGTCTGCTGAGTTATAAATTATTACCCATTCATCTGCTAAATTTTTGTAAATATTCCAAAAATTGGATTTGCTACGGTAGTACCTACGAATTACATCTTCATCAGAAACAAAATGCCCACCAAGCATTACTCTGATTTTTATTCGTTGAATACAGTCTTGGGGACTTTCCAAAAATACATAAATAATTTTTATGGAATACCCCTCTTTTTTAGCACTGAGGTTGTTTAGGATTTATTTTTTTTGATAATTCTTCGGATAAAAATGACCATAAAGGATAAAATTAACAAATTTACCCACGTATCTACTCTGGTTTC
>NZ_JBRCWE010000109.1:0-11394 GCF_053497555.1 Raineya sp.
GGTATTAGGCGATAAAATCAATGCTTGGTTGGCGGCGGCGGCTTTCAATGTTAGAAAGTGGCTCAATCGCTTTCTTTTTTGCCTCCAAAAAATTTTCACTTTTTGCCAAATTTTTGCCTCAAATCTTTTTCAACTCAAACTCAAAACTACTTTTTAAGGGACGATTAAATATTTTTCAAGTACCTTCTACAAACTTCTTGGGCTTTTTTTTATCTTGCGGGCAAAACACTTCAAACTCTCAAATCTATGACAAACAAAGTTTTAGTTATTGCAAAAGTAGTGCTTTGGCTAATTTTTGCTCAATTTTCTGTTGCTCAAAGCACGCAACCTGTTCCGCTCAATCCCAAAGTGAGAGTCGGAAAGCTCTCGAATGGGCTAACTTATTACATTCAACAAAACAGCAAGCCCGAAAAACGTGTAGAGCTACGTTTGGCTGTAAATGCAGGCTCGGTGCTGGAAACCGAAAAACAACTGGGTTTGGCTCACTTTGTTGAGCATATGCTATTTAATGGTACTAAAAAATTCCCAAAAAACGAAATAGTAAGCTATTTGCAATCTATTGGCGTACAATTTGGCGGCGATTTGAACGCCTACACCAGCTTTGATGAAACCGTGTATATGTTGCCTGTACCTACCGATAAGCCCGAACTCGTAGATAAAGGTTTAGAAATCTTACGCGAGTGGGCGGCTAATGCAACTTTTGACCCTGCCGAAATTGACAAAGAAAGAGGCGTGGTTTTGGAAGAATGGCGTTTAGGACGCGGTGCCGAGCAAAGAATGCTGGACAAACAATTTCCCATTATTCTCAAAGGCTCTCAATATGCCAAGCGTTTGCCTATTGGTACAGAAAAAGTGCTAAAAACTTTCAAACATCAAGAGGCTATCAATTTTTACAAAGATTGGTATCGCCCTAATCTAATGGCAGTGGTAGTGGTTGGAGATATAGATGTAAATGCTATGGAGCAAAAAATCAAAAATCTATTCGGCGACCTCAAAAACCCTGAAAAAGAAAAGCCTCGTACCTCATTTCCCGTTCCCGACCACAAAGAAATGCTCATTACGATTGTTTCGGATAAAGAAGCCGCTTTCCCCAATGTAGGTTTGCTCTACAAAAAGCCGCCTCGTGAAATAAAAACTGAACAAGACTTCTTTGAAAAGCTCAAAATGGATATTTTCGCAGGTATGCTCAATGAGCGTTTTGATGAAATTCGTCTTTCTTCCAACCCACCTTTTTCAAGTGCAAGTGCCTACTATGGAGATTTTGTAAGAACCAAAGATGGTTTCTCGCTTGATGCTAACACCGATGAAAAAAATCTTATGAATGCTTTGCGTGTTTTACTTACCGAAGTAAAGCGTTTGGAAAAGCACGGCTTTGTGCAACAAGAATTAGACCTCTACAAAAAGAAATATCTTGCCAATCTTGAAAAAAGCTACAACGACCGTGACAAAACCGAATCAGGCACCATTGTTTGGAGCTATGTGAGCCACTTTTTGGAAAATAAACCCGCTCCTGGCATTGAATATACCTACGAATTTGCCAAAAAGCACATAGACAAAATCAAATTGGAAGATTTGAATGGTATCATCAAAACCCTCATTACCAAAGAAAATAGCGTAATTTCTATTCAAGCCCCCGAAAAGGCTGGATTCAAAATCCCTACCGAAAAAGAAGTAAAAGCTATTTTGGCAGAAGTAGAAAAAGCAGAGGTGAAGCCTTACGAAGCCAAAAAAGTAGCTCAATCGCTTTCCGAGGGCATAAAAATCAATGCTGGTAAAATTGTAGCAGAAAAGAAATTGGAAAAAAGTGGTATCACCGAACTTACTCTTTCCAATGGAGCAAAAGTTATTCTCAAACCTACTGATTTCAAAAATGATGAAATCATCATTTCAGCTTTCAGTAATGGTGGCTACTCGCTTGCCAGCGATGCAGATGTACATTCTGCCAGCTATATTTCGCAAGTAATTACCGAAAGCGGTATCAACAACCTTTCACAAACCGAAATGAAAAAGGCAATGGCAGGCAAAAATGTACGTATAAGTCCTTTCATTTCCGATTTGCAAGAAGGTTTCAATGGATCTACTACTCCCAAAGATTTAGAAACCGCAATGGAGCTAATGCACCTGTATTTTGTTGCTCCTCGCAAAGACCAAGAAGCCTTTAATTCAAAAATGCAAAGAGATAAAGCGTTTTTAGGCAATTTGCTTTCAAATCCTCAATTCTACTTCTTTTTAGAATTTTCCAAAATCTTGTACAATAACCACCCTCGTACGGTTACTTTCTTGCCCGAATTTGATAAAATCAGTTACGAAAAAGGCTTTGCTTTCTATAAAGACCGCTTCGCCGATGCTTCTGACTTTAATTTTATTTTTGTGGGTGCATTCAAAATAGAGGAAATCAAACCTTTGATTGAAAAATACCTCGCTTCCCTGCCCAGCACAAACAGAAAAGAAAATTGGAAAGATAATAATATCACTTATCCCAAAGCCCCTATGGATAAAACTATCCAAAAAGGTTCAGACCCCAAAAGTTTTGTGCAAATCGTTTTTGCTGGTTACGACAATGCACCTTTCGATTTCAAAAACTATTTTGCCATTTCTGCCCTTAGTGAACTTTTGGACATCAAACTCATTGAAAAGATACGTGAAGAAAGTTCAGGAGCTTACACCGTAGGTGCAGAAGGCAATATTAGCAAATATCCTCGTAATTCTTATTTTTTCAGTATTAGCTTCCCTTGCGACCCCAAACGCGTTGATGAACTCACCAAACAGGCTTTGGAAGAAGTTGAAAAAATACAGAAAGGTAATATTGATGAAAAAGACCTTGACAAAGTAAAAGAACAACGCAAACGCAAAATGGAAGTAGATATCAAAACCAATCGTTATTGGGCAGGTGCTTTGCAAAATTATTATTTCCTTGGCAACAACCCCGAAATGATTGTAGATTGGGAAAGCCGTCTTGCTTGGATTACCAAAGAACTAATGCAAAATACCGCCAAAAAATATATCAATACCAAAGAGTATATCCGAGTAGTTTTGAAACCAGAGGATAAAAAGTAAAATTTCGCCGAGCAAAAAGGCTCATTCGTCTAAAATCATTTTTTAGAACCGCTGAAACCAAGTATTTTTGTTGCAAATAGTTTTAGTGGTGTTTTTAGCAACATTAAAGTTGCGTGGAAACGACAAAACCTGTGGCTTTGTCGTTTTTTTATTTTTGCATTGAAGGCAGATGCTTTTCCAAAATTTTTACCAAATTTTCCAATCCTTTTTGGTCAGTTTCCGAAAAATCGTTCAGCTTATCACTATCTATATCCAAAACCGCTACCACTTTGCCTCCCTGAAAAACAGGCACAACAATTTCAGATTTAGAAAGTGAGCTACAAGCAATGTGTCCGGGAAAAGCCTCTACATCAGGCACTAATATAGTACGTTCCTCTTTCCAAACTGTACCACAAACCCCTTTGCCATAGCCTATACGCGTACAAGCAAGCGTACCCTGAAAAGGTGCAAGCACCAATTCATTCCCTTTTACCCAATAAAAACCTATCCAAAAAAAGCCAAATGCTTCTTTTAGCACCGCTACAAAATTGGCAAGGTTAGCGATTAGGTCTTTTTCTTGCGAAAGCAAAGCCTCCATTTGCAAACCCAGAGCCTCGTAAATTTCCGCCCTATTTTCTGTTTGAGGAATAAAAAGTGTTTCTGCCATAAATGATAATTTTTTTCAAACTTAAATCCATACTTTTAACGAACAAATAGTTTTTGTATTTTTGAGAAAATTCAAAAAATATGCAATCCGAACTTTCGGCAAAGGCTCACGAAGTTTTGCAAAAGTATTGGGGCTACTCCAAATTCAGACCTTTACAGGAAGAAATTATCCTTTCGGTACTAGAAGGCAACGATACACTTGCCCTTTTGCCCACAGGTGGCGGAAAATCCCTTTGCTTCCAAGTGCCTGCAATGTGTTTGGAAGGCATTTGCATTGTCATTTCGCCGCTCATTGCCCTAATGAAAGACCAAGTCGAAAATTTACGTAAAAAAGGCATTTCCGCTTTTGCCATTTTTACAGGAATGAGCCGCCGTGAAATTGATATTATTCTTGACCACTGCGTTTTTGGGAAAGTAAAATTTTTGTACGTTTCGCCCGAACGCCTGCAAACAGATATTTTTCGTGAGCGGCTCAAAAAAATGCAAGTCGCTCTGCTTGCCATAGACGAAGCCCACTGCATTTCGCAATGGGGTTACGATTTTCGTCCTCCCTACTTGCAAATTGCCGAAATTCGTGAACTTATCCCCGATGTTCCTTGCATAGCCCTCACGGCTACAGCTACCGATGTAGTAAAAGGCGATATTCAAGAAAAATTACATTTTAAGTCTAATCGGAAGGTTTTTCAGAAAAGTTTTGCTCGGGCAAATCTTTCGTATTCGTGCTTTTACGAAGAAAATAAACTTCAAAAACTTTTGCAAATTCTGCAAAATGTACAAGGTTCGGCGGTAGTGTATGCCAACTCTCGTAAAAAGGTTCAGGAAATTGCCCAAGTGCTTGCCCAACATAAAATCAGTGCCGATTTCTACCACGCAGGACTAAAAAACGAAGAACGCAACCGCAAGCAAGAACTTTGGATAAAAAACAAAATTCGTGTTATTGTAGCTACCAATGCCTTTGGAATGGGCATCGATAAGCCCGATGTGCGGGTAGTTGTGCATTGGGAATTGCCAAGCTCTTTGGAAGCCTACTATCAGGAAGCAGGCAGAGCAGGCAGAGATGAAAAAAAAGCCTATGCTGTAGCTCTTTACGATAAAAATGATCTTGATAACTTGCAAATTCAGGTCTTAAAATCTTATCCTGCACCTGCCACCATTCGGAATGTTTATCAGATGCTTGCTAACTATTACCAACTTGCCGTAGGTAGCGGTGCAATGGCAAGTTTTGATTTTGACTTCAACGATTTTATCAAAACCTTCAATTTAGATGCCAACGAGGCACATTTTTCGCTCAAAATTCTCTGCGATGAAAACATCTTGCATTTGAGCGAGGCGTACTTTAGTCCTTCTAAATTGCTTTTTTTGCTAAATCATAACGATTTGTATGCCTTTCAGATTGCCAACAAGAATGCCGAGCCCATCATTCAGTTACTTTTGCGAATGTATGGGGGCGAACTGCTGACACACTTTTGCAAAATATCCGAGCAAGCCATTGCTCAAAAAGCAGGTACAAGCATTGAAAACGTTATCCGAACCCTTGAAAATTTAGAAAAAATGAGGGTGGTTATTTACGAAAAACAAAAAGATAAACCTCAACTTACTTTTATTGTACCTCGCCAAAATGCAGAAAATTTGCAATTAGATTGGCAAAAAATCAATCAACGCAAGGAAAGGGATTTGCGTAAAGCCAAAGCGGTTATCCATTACGCACAACACGAAAGTCGTTGCCGAACACAGCTTCTTTTAGAGTATTTTGGTGAAATTTCTTACGAACCCTGTGGCATTTGCGATATTTGTCTGAAAAAGAAAAAAGAAAAAAGGCTTAGTGAGCATTATTACGAACTCTATCGTGAAAAAATCCTCAAAGCTCTTGAATTTCAAAGCCTGACGATTGAAGAACTTATTCTTACCATTCAGCCTCGTACTCGTGAGGCTCTTGTAGAGGCTTTACAAAAAATTATTGAAGTAGGCGAAGTAGAAATGAGCGAAAACCACAAACTAAAAAAAGTAATTTAACGTTTCGTTTCAAGCTCAGATGCTCACACATTTGGTTTGAAATTTGCAATTATCCAACTAAAACTCTTTTTGCTATGATTTATTCTTGGTTACTTCTTTTTTGGCAAATGTGGATTTTCTCCCCACAAGGTACAGGAAAATTGAAGATTGAAATTATTGAAATTCGCAATCAGAAAGGGAAAGTTTTGGTAAATCTTTTTGATAAAGCCAAAGGTTTCCCAACGAACTTCCAGCTTGCCCTGCGTACTGCCGAATTAGAAATTCCTGAAAGTAAAAAAGTATTTGTAGAATTTGATAATTTACCCTATGGCGATTATGCCGTTTCGGTACTTCACGATGAGAACGATAACAAAAAAATGGATTACACCCTCATTGGCTTACCCAAAGAAGGGTATTGCTTTTCCAACAACTACCGACCAAAAATCAAAAATCCAAGTTTCAGACAAGCAGGCTTCTTTTTAGAACGCCCCCTGAAAACGCTTCAACTCAAAATGATTTATCCATAAAAAAGGGGCTAATTGCCCCTTTTTACTACAAGGCTTCAAAAATTCCTGCAACTCCTTGTCCGCCTCCTACGCAAGCTGTTACCATTCCATACTTTACTTTTCGGCGTTTCATTTCGTTGAAAAGCTGTACAGAAAGTTTTGCTCCCGAACAACCCAGTGGGTGTCCCAAAGCGATAGCTCCACCATTTACATTGGTAATGTTGCGGTCAATGCCCAATTCATTGATAACAGCAAGACTTTGAGCGGCAAAGGCTTCGTTGAGTTCAATTAAGCCAATATCCGAAAGGTTCAGACCTGCTTTTTGCAAAGCCTTGGGAATTGCGGCTACGGGTCCTATGCCCATAATGCGAGGTTCTACGCCCATTACTGCATAAGACATCATTCGGGCAATAGGTTTCAAACCCAGCTCATTCACCAATCTTTCAGACATTACCATTACGAAAGCGGCACCATCAGAAGTTTGCGAAGAATTACCCGCCGTTACGCTCCCCCCTGCGGCAAAAGCAGGTTTGAGTTTCGCCAAAGCCTCCATAGTGGTATCGGCACGGGGTCCTTCGTCAGTATCTACTACCCAAGATTTTTTCTTCTTTTTGCCATTTTCTACATATACTTCCTCTACACTTACAGGCACAATTTCGTCTTTGAACTTGCCCGTCTTGATAGCCTCAATAGCTCTTTGATGTGAAATATAAGCGAACTCATCTTGAGCATCGCGATTGATTTTGTAGTCTTTAGCAACCTGCTCGGCAGTAAGCCCCATACTCAGATAATAGTCGGGGTGTTGGGTAGCTACTTGAAAGTTCAAAGCGGGTTTATAGCCCATCATAGGTACAAGCGACATAGACTCAGTACCTCCTGCGATAATACAATCTGCCATTCCTGAATGGATTCGTTGCGAAGCCAAGGCAATCGCCTCCAAACCTGAACCGCAATAGCGATTTATCACAAACCCAGGTACATTGACAGGTAAAGACTGCAAAGCAATCATTCTGCCGATTTGCATTCCTTGTTCGGCTTCGGGAATGGCACAACCTACAATCAAATCCTCTACGTGTGAGGCGTCAAAATTTGGGATAGATTTTACCAAATGCTTAATCACCTCTGCGGCGAGGTCATCGGGGCGAGTAAAACGAAAGCCCCCTTTTTTTGCTTTTCCTACGGCTGTACGATAGCCTGCTACGATGTATGCGTTCATTTTCTTGGTAGTTAGTAGTTAGTAATTAGTATTGAGTACATTTTATACCCAAACTACATTTTTTGCATTACCTTTTTAAGGTTGAAAATCATTTTTTGAATTTCATCAATATCCTTTTCAAGTTGAGTTAGAGATGTACTTTCTATGTACAAGAGATTTTGAGTAATAATGAGTTGAGTGTTTAATTCGCAACAAGAGGCATTTGCCACGGAAAGAAAATGTACAAAGTCCTTTGTAGTATTTCGTCCTGCTCCCTCTGCAATATTAGAAGGAATAGAAATGGCAGATCTACGAATCTGACTAACCAGTCCAAATTTTTCATCAGAAGGAAAATTCTCGGTTAGTTGATAAACCCTCGTTACCAAATTCATAGATTTTTGCCAAACTTTTAGCTCTTTGTAATTGTGCATAATTAAAACTTCATTTTCTCAACTTTATACTCATTACTCTGTACTCAAAAACTAATTTCTCAGCGGTTTTCCTGTCGTCAAGATGCTTTGGATACGTTCAAGAGTTTTCTTTTCGCCACAAAGTGAAAGGAAGGCTTCACGCTCCAAATCTAAAAGATATTGCTCTGAAACGAGTTGAGGGCTTGTTAGGTCGCCGCCTGTCATTACGTAGGCGAGTTTTTCAGCAATTTTGGCATCGTGTTCGCTAATGTAATTACCATAAAGCATACCTACAATGCCCGCTTTGAGCGTAGCCAGAGCCGTTCTGCCCAAGACCTTGATATCTTCTCTTTGTTTAGGCTGTGTATAACCCATTTCTGCAAGTTCTATGGCTTTGGCTTTGGCTTCGGCAAGATGAAAAGCACGATTCAGACCAATGGTATCGCTTTTACGCAAGTAACCAATTTCCATAGCTTCGTGAGCCGAAGTAGCTACTTTAGCAGTGGCAATATTCATAAAGGCAGTTTGCAAGTTATTGAACTCTACATCTCCTTCTTGGAACGAATCGGAAACTCTTAAAGTCATTTCTTTCGAGCCACCTCCCGCAGGAATAAGCCCTACCCCAAACTCTACAAGTCCCATATAGGTTTCTGCGTGGGCGTGTATGTGGTCGGCGTGTAAATTTAGCTCGCAACCTCCCCCCAAGGCAAGCCCTGCGGGTGCAGTAACCACAGGAATAGCCGAATAACGGGCTCGCATCATTGTTTTTTGGAATTGAGCAATCATCAAATTGATTTCGTCCCACTCTTGCTCAATAGCAAACATCATCAGCATTGCCAAATTCGCCCCTGCCGAAAAGTTTTCGGCATTTGAGCCAATCACCAAGCCTCTAAAATCTTTTTCAGCAATTTCAATTGCCCGATTGATACCCTCTATCACTTCTGCTCCGATAGAGTTCATTTTGGTATGAAACTCCAAGCCCAAAATGCCATCGCCTAAATCAAAGAGTGTAGAGCCTGCATTGCCCCAAACTTTGTTTGTTTTGCGGATATTATCTAAAATGATAATCTCGCCACTTTTCTGAATAGGCTTGTAAGACTTGGAAGGTATATCGTAATACAATTGTTTGCCATTTTCTAACTTATAGAAAGCTGTATTACCAGCGGTAAGCATTTCTTGCACCCAAGGAGCAACTTTTTTACCTGCTTCTTGAATCAGCTGACAGCCATACTCTATGCCGATAGTATCCCAAGTTTCAAAAGGTCCTACTTCCCAACCGAAGCCTGCACATACGGCATCATCAATCTGATAGAGGTGGTCTGCAATTTCGGGAATACGATTGGCTACGTATGCAAAAAGAGAACCAAAAGTTTTGCGATAAAATTCTCCTGCTTGGTCATCGGCTTTGATAAGTACAGGCAAACGTTCTTTGACTTTATCAATCATTTTAGTTGCCTCCAAAGCCTTGAATTTCACTTTTTCTTGGGGTTTGTATTCAAAAGTTTTGAGGTCAAGGGCAAAAATTTCTTTGGTTTCCTTATCTTTTTTGTAATAGCCCTGCCCCGATTTATCACCAAGCCAATTTTTTTCTTTCAAAAACTCCAAAGATTTAGGCAAACGAAAAGCCTCTTTGCTTTCATCGTGAGGAACATTTTGAGCCAAACCATTGGCAACAAGAATCATAGTATCAAGCCCTACTACATCAAGCGTGCGAAAAGTAGCGGATTTTGGTCTGCCCAACACAGGACCCGTGAGTTTATCCACAGCTTCTACACTCAACCCCATAGCCTCAATAGTATGCAGGGCGTCCATAATGGCATACACCCCCACACGATTGGCAATAAATGCGGGTGTATCTTTGCAGAGAACGGTAGTTTTACCCAAGATTTGAGCCCCGTACTCCATCAAAAATTCTACTACTTCGGGCTTGGTATGCTCGGTAGGGATAATTTCCAAAAGTTTCAGGTAACGAGGCGGATTGAAAAAGTGCGTTCCGCAGAAATGAGCCTTGAAGTCTTCGCTTCTACCTTCTGCCATCATTCGGATAGGAATCCCTGATGTATTAGAGGTGATGAGCGTGCCTTTTTTGCGATACTTTTCAACTTGTTCAAAAACCTTCTGTTTAATATCCAAACGCTCTACAACCACTTCAATAATCCAATCCGCAGAGGCAATTTCGGGCATATTGTCTTCAAAATTGCCCAATTTGATACGGCTGGCAAACTTTTCGTTGTAAAGGGCGGCAGGCTTGGCTTTCAGCGTATTTTCAAAAGCCGTTTTTACAATACGATTTCGTACTTCGGGACTTTCTAAGGTAAGCCCTTTGGCTTGCTCTTCGGGGCTAAGCTCTTTGGGAGCTATATCCATCAAAAGCACTTCTGCTCCGATATTGGCAAAATGGCAAGCGATACGGCTTCCCATTACACCCGCCCCCAAAACTGCCACCTTTCGGATACGGCGAGTTTCGTAGGCTTTTTGCACACGAGGTTTTTCTACGGTTGTTTCCATTGTTTTTTGTGGATTTTTCAGAACAAAACGGGAAATTTGAGGTAAAATTACAAAAAATATTCTGCTTGCATACTATTTTTAAGAAAAATTTTATCGTACTTGCTTAAAAGAGCAAAATTTTTATAGTTTTGCAAGATACACATTAAGCGATGAAAATATGCCCTCCATACTTGAAAAACTGATTACAATTCCCCCCAACACCCTATAGAGGAAGTAATTTTCTCTGCTTTTGTTCATCAACCCATTGCCCGATTAGATAAATTTTTTGCCTTACAAGATAAATTACATTTCAACCAAGTTCAACAACAGGAAAGTTTTATTGATAGTCAAAAAGTTTTTACAGGTTTAGAATTTGGTTTAATCAACGAAAAAGGGCAAATACAAAAGTTATTACAAATAAAAAACAAAAAAAATAGTAGTCTAATCAGCTTTCACGAGTTAGCCTACACACGTTGGGCTGAATTTAAGCCATTTATTTTGGAAAAAGTTTTATTTTACATTGAAATACACAGAGGCTTATACATTGACGCAATCAGTTTAACTTATATTGATACTTTTCGTTGGGAAAACCCAATAGAGCCAATACCTTTGAAAGAAATTTTTAATGAAGATGCTCTACCCAAATCCTTGTATGACTCAAACGATATTTTCACGTTATCTTTGAATAAAATTAGCCAAAAAAACAACCAAGAATACAATAACCAATTAGATATAGATGTTAGAAAAATCAGGGAAACTGAACCCTATACAAAACTTTCAGTAATTCACACAGTTAATCTGCTTGCATACACAGAAGATTTAGGAGATATTTTAGCGAATAGCTGGATAGAGCAATCTTTGGAATTTGCTCATCAAATCAACAAAGAAAAAATGAAGGAGTTGTTTAAGGAGAATATCTGTCTTGAAAAAATGAACCTTAAAATCTAAAAATTTATGCTTTACCCTAATCCTATCTCTCAAAATGCCAATGTACGTACTCATCCAGCTCGTAAGTATTCATTCGTCGTCCCTTAAAAAGTAGTTTTGAGTTTGAGTTGAAAAAGATTTGAGGCAAAAATTTGGCAAAAAGTGAAAATTTTTT
>NZ_JBRCWE010000110.1:0-25230 GCF_053497555.1 Raineya sp.
GTACCACGCTTGCCCAAGTAGAAGCTCAGAAAATTCAGGAAATTTTTGATAAAATAATTTTTGATATTTTTCAAAAAACTGTTGCAAATTGGTGAAAAACTTGTAAATTTGTAAGTTAAAGATTTTTGATTTTTCAATTTCTGCTCAATTATGGATAAACAAATACTTTTAGGTTTATTGCACCAACCTGAATTTTTGAAAGATAATCTGTTGGAAGAATTGAACGAGATAATCCAAAAACACCCCTATTTTGCTATTCCTCATATTTTGCTTGCCAAAAATTTGCACGACCAAGCCAGCAGTCTTGCTCCGCAAAAAATACGGCGTGCCGCTTTGTATGCTTACAATCGCTCTATCTTAAAAAAATTCATTATGGAAAAGCCTACTCGTATCAATGCAGAGGAGGAAAGCTTTATTTCTCCTGAAAGTATTTATCGCAATCCTTTTGGTGAAATACAAGAGGAGTTAGATGCTTTTGATAAGAAAATGGAAACCATTACCCCCGAAGAATTGGACAAAGAACTGGCAAGCATTACAGAATCGTACATTCCGCAAGAGTACAATCTGGAAAAAGAAACCCAAGAAAGCACAAATACTGAACTACACCTAACCGAAAATCAGAAAGAGCAAAACTCGCTGATTGACGAATTTTTGAAATCTGACCTTTTTACCTCCACTCCTCCTGTTACTAATCTGGAAGAAAGCCCTGCTGAAACAGATAACGAAGAGTATGCCATTGAACTTTTTGAAAAAGGGGACATTCAGGGAGCGATAGCCGTTTATGAGCGTTTGAAATTGCAAAATCCTGATAAAGAAAGCTACTATCAAAGCCAAATCAATATTTTTTCAATGTCGCTTGATGATATGGTGGCTGATGAAACTTTATCTACTACCCCCGAAACTACCCATATAGATTTGCAGATTGATACCGATAGCCTCTTACAAGAAATTCTAAATACCCCCAAAGTAGAGCAATCTGCTACTTCTACCTCAGAAAAATTTACCGAAGAACTGCAAGTTTCAGAAGCAGAAAATTCTGCAAACAGTTCCGAAACATCTTTGCAAACTACCGAAAATTCTTTTGCCGAAACGCTTTCTGATGATGAAGTAAGCGAAGCAAAAGCCCTTGCCTATTTCAATGAAGGCAATACTGCCAAAGCTGTTGAAATTTATCGTAAATTAATGTTGCAAATTCCCGAAAAAAAGGCTTACTTTGCGTCCCAAATTGAAATTTTAGAAAGTTAAAATTTTGTACTATGTTAGGATTTATCATTGGCTTGATGATGCTGATTTCAGTGTTACTGATTATTGTAATTTTACCACAACAAAGTGCTAAAAGTGGCGGCGGCATAGGTGCGGCGGCAGGAGCCAGCCAAATGTTGGGTGTTCAGAAAACTACTGATTTAATGGAAAAACTTACTTGGGGTTTGATGATAGCCATTTTTGTTCTTGCCCTCATCACGAGCTTCTTCAAGTAATCTTGGCTTTTAAGCTACTGAGAGGACTTCACTTGGATTGAAGTCCTCTGTTTTTTTGAGCATAGCTCAAAGAAAATTTTGATAGGCTACTATCGTACAAGCCACTATGCCCGCAGTTTCGGTGCGAAGTATGTTTTTGCCCAAAGAAATATCTTCAAAGCCTTTTTCCTTAGCCATATTTATTTCTTTTTCACTAAAATCTCCTTCCGCTCCAATGAGCAATAAATATTTCCCTCTGCTTTGCAAAATTTGAGTAAGCAAAGCAGTGCTTCCTACATAGGCAATCCATTTTTGAGAATATTCATCAAAGTTTTTTTCCAAAAATTGCGAAAATTTCTGTATAGGATTAAGTTGTGGTAAGTAGGCTTGTTTAGATTGCTTAATTGCCTGTAAAGCTACTTTTTGCAAGCGTTCCAAACGAATTTCTTTTCTTTCGGAGCGTTCGCATTGCAGAAAGCTAATTTCATCAATGCCTATTTCGGTAGCTTTTTCTACAAACCACTCCATTCGCTCTATATTTTTGGTAGGAGCAATGGCTATATGCAAATAGTAGGGTTTGGCTTCTTGCTTCTGAATTTCAAAGACTTCAAGAAGGCAATTTTTGGGCTTATGGGTAAGGATTTTAGCTTGGGCAAAATGTCCTCTGCCATCAGTGATAGCAATTGTTTCGCCAATATTTTTTCTAAGAACCTGCAAACAATGAATAGCCTCCTCTTCGGGTAAAATGGTTTGAGGAGCTTGTAAATCAGGACAATAGAATAACTGCATTTCTGAAAAGAAAAGTAGAAACTCACTATTACCTTCCGCTATTTAGGAAAGTAGTAGTGCATTTATTTCGTTTTGGTGAAATAAGTTTTTGAAAAATCCCAATATTGCATAGCATTGATAGGACAATCTTTCAGATTAGGTTTGCGTAATCTGTAAATTTCGTCATACCAAAGTACAAGTATGGGGGCTTCGTTCATCAAGATTTGCTCGGCTTTGCGGAAATACTCATAAGCCTCTTCCATACTGCTGGCTTGTAAGCCTTTTTCGTAATACTCATCATATTTTACATTTCGGAAACGAGGCATATTGGGATAAGACTTCTCCTCGAAAGAATTGGGAACTTTTTTACCCCAAAAGAGCCACAAGAAATTTTCAGGACTTGGGTAGTCGGCATAGTATGCCATACGCATAAATTCAAACTCCCCTTTCAAGCCTCTTTCTACGAGTTGGGCAAGGGTTTGCTGTTGGATAGTAACTTCTACCCCCAAGTTATCTTTGAGTTGGCGTGCCACCGCTTGAGCAACGTTGATGTGTCTATCACCTTCGGGAGAGATATGCAAGGTAATAGCAGGCAACTTACTGCCATCGGAATAACCCGCCTTTTTCAAGTAATAAAGAGCAGAATCTACATTAAACTCGTATCCACGTATTTTTTCAATATCATAATTTTTCAGAGCAGGTGGCACAACACCTTTTTCGCCGGGGGCTTCGCCTTCGCCATTAAGCACTGCTTCAAGAATTTCTTGTCGGTTAATAGCAAAAGAAAAGGCTTTACGCAAATTTACATCTTTGAAAAGTCCTTTTTGTGTCATAAATACCATATACTGCGTAGTCATTTCAGGCACACGCTCCAACTCAAATCTTCTATTAACAGTATCTTTATTTTTGGATAAAATCTCTATGATTTCTTCTGTGGGCAAGCGAGAAACCATATCCAAGCCGCCTTTTTCAAACTCTAAAAGTTCTGTTTTCTTTTCTTTGATGAAAGAAATACGCACTCCGTCTAAGAAAGGAAGTTGGTTGCCGTGTTCATCTTTGCCGTAATAGTTAGGATTTTTTTTCAGAATAATCAGCGAACCTTCATCAACTTTGGAAACCATAAAAGCCCCCGTACCTACCGCCTTGATACGCATTTCATCTTTGTACTTTTCAACTGCTTCTTTGGGATAAATAAAAGCAAAAGGACGAGCCAAATTGGTAGTAAAAAGCGTGTAAGGGCGAGTAAGTGCCAAACGTATCGTATATTTATCAACTACCTGAATACCCTCTATTTCTTTGGCAGGTTTATTACCCCCCGCCGAGGCTTGATAATACTCATCTGCTCCTTTGAGCAAACCTTCAAAAATGGTAAAACCCTGATTTTTTTTATCCTGCGTACATACGCGTGTGAAGCAATATTTTACATCTTCGGCAGTTAGCTCTCTGCCTTTGCCATCAGGAAAGCAATCGGCATCGTGGAATTTTACTCCCTGACGAATTTTTATGGTATAAATGGTTTTGGTTTCATCAATATCAACACTTTCGGCAAGAGCAGGTTCGGGGGTTAGGTCGTTGGGGTTAAATTTGAACAAACCTTCATAAACGAGTGTAGCAACTCTGTAAGAATAAACATCAACAATTTCCAAAGGATATAAACTTCTGATATACTCCGTCTGATTAACCTTCAAGATACCTCCATACATTTTGCCTCCTTGGGCTTCTTTAAGGCTGGCAGATTCGGTATCGGAGTTCGTTTTACAAGACCACAACAAAGCACAGAAAACCCCAATTAAAATACGAGTGATAAGACCTCTTGCTTGCATATTCAAAAAGGTTGCATTTTGAAGGCTAAATTACAAATTTTTTCAAAAAAACTAATTTTTTGCTCAAAAAGTTTTCTGCAAACTTACTCATAAAGCAAGTATTTTTTACGCATTTGAAGGTAATTTTGCAAATCTTTTTGCCAAGTAGCCGCTATTTCCGCTTCGCTCATACCTTTGCGTATTTGCTCTTTGAGCAAACTATTGCCTGCTAATTTATCAAAAAAAGTATTAAAAAACTTATCTTTTTCCGGAAATTTTTGGTAAAAATCAATGAGTGGTTGAAGCGTAAAACGTGGTGCTTGTGGATAAATTTTTCTATAATCTGCACCATAACAAAGCTGATTTTCGTACAAAGGGTTTTTAGCCATACCCGGCTTACTTACAGGCGTAAAAGTAAAATCCCCCATTCTTTTATCAGGATAACCTACCACCTGAAAAGGGAAATCTGTACCTCTACCAACACTCAAAGGCGTACCTTCAAAAAAACATAAAGAAGGATACAACCTTACTGCAAAATGATTGGGCAAATTAGGCGAAGGTTTCACAGGCAATTCGTAAAGGGTTTGGTGCGTATAATTTTCCAAAGGAATAACTTTCAGTTTGCACTGCTTGCCTCCTGCAAGCCATTTTTCGCCGTTAATCATCTGAGCCAGCTCCCCTACCGTAAGTCCGTGTACTACGGGAATAGGGTGCATACCGATAAAACTTTCAAAGCCTTTTTGCAACACGGGACCAGCTACATAATCACCGTTCGGATTGGGGCGGTCCAGAACAATAAACTCTTTGTTATTTTCGGCACAGGCTTCCATTACGTAGTGCATTGTGGAAATATAGGTAAAAAACCTCACCCCCACATCTTGAATATCAAAAATAACCGCCTCCACATCTTTGAGCTGTTCAGGCGTGGGCTTTTTATTCTTGCCGTACAAGGAAACTATGGGCAAACCCGTTTGCTTATCTTTTTCGTTTTGCACGGTTTCGCCTGCATCAGCATCGCCACGGAAGCCGTGTTCGGGGGCAAATACTTTTTGAATGGCTACGTTTTTGCTCAAAAGTACATCTACCAAATGTTTGCCTTGCACCAATGCCGAATGATTGACCACCAAAGCCACCTTTTTATCCTGAATTTCGGGCAAGTACAATTCCAACTGCTCTGCTCCTACACGCATTTTGGCTTTGAGTGGGGCAGTTTCATTTTTGCGAGGCTCTATGGGAGGAGAGATACTCTCCTGCTTTTCAGCGGGTTTCTTATTTTCAGGAATTTGCGAAGTGCTAATTTTTTTCTGACAAGCCGAAAAGAAAAGTAAGCATAAAACGATGTACTTTTGCATATTTTATTCTTTGGTCAAAAGTTGTAAAACATCTTGAATGAAATTTTGGTCAGTAAAATAACTTTCTATTTCATTGATAGATTGCAAAATGTCATAAAGCCAAGTTCTGATTTCATTGTCTATACAATAAAACTTTGAATTTATCAATAGAAGCTCGTAAATAAGGATTTTTCAAGGCTTGTATTTCCAGCAAATCAACTTTCCTATGAAGCAAGTTTTCTAATGAAAATTTCAGACTAAAATAGTTATCAGCATAGGAAGCAAGGTCAATATCACCAAATTTTACCAAAAAGTCTATATCGCTTTGAAGGTTAAAATGAGGTGTTAGAATTGAACCAAAGACGTACAAGTCCCAAACATTGTGCTTTTGGCAGAGAGAAGCAATAGCTTTTTTATGACTTTCTAATAGAGCTTCCTTCATTAAGTTTTTTGAGCAAATCTACAAACAAAAAAGAAACACCCCAAGCCGAGATGTTTCTTTTTTAGCAAATTACTTGGAAAAATTATTTAGGCAAAGTGAATTTTACAGGAAGTGTTCTACGAACTTTCACGGTCTTTCCTTTGGCATCGGTAGCAGGCGACCAAGGGGTAGTCATTTGTTTGAGAGCCTCCAAAGCCGCATCACCACAACCATCGCCAATATCTTTCACTACTTTGGCGTCTGTAATTCTGCCGTCTTTATCAATTACGAAAGAAATGGTAACTGTTCCTTCTGTACCTTTGCGAGTAGCTTGCGAGGGGTATTTGATTTTTTCTTGCAAAGCCTTTCTGAACGCATTGATACCGCCGGGGAAGTCAGCATTTTTAACAACTTCAAATTCATTATAGACCTTGTTGGCGTCTTCTTCACCTGTACCTGCTTCTTTGAGGTCTTTACCCGGTTCTTCTACAACTTTTACCTCTTCTACTACGTTTGAAGCGGCTTCCCCTTGTTTGGTTTCAGCGGCAACAGCCGATTCTTTCTGCTCCACTTCCACATTTTCTACAAGCGGCTTTTGTTCTTTTACTTCCTCCTTGATTTCAATAACGGTGAATTTTACTTGGTCAATTTCAGGTGGAGGAGGTACTTCAATCACCACTTCTGCTTTTTTCTGTTCTTCGGGCTCTTGAGGTTGTTCCAATTCCAAAGGAATTTCCTGTGTTACCTCTTCTTCCACTTGCTGTTGTACCGCCACTTCCTCTTTGGGTTCCAAAAGTCGCTTGATAGTAGGATAGCCAAATACAAAAACACTACCAATCATTACAAAAATAAGCACTCTCGTAACAATCCCCGAATATTTGCTTCGGAGTACATAAGCCCCGTACTCTTGGTTTCTACCTTCAAAACCTTCGTGGGGCAAATAGCAAAAACTTTGAATATCCATAATTTTAAGAATTTGGGTTATAGTGTTAGCTATCGTTTTGCCTGCTTTTTATACTCCTCAATGAGTTTGAGGTCGTTAGGCTCAATATCCTGAATTCCATAACGAGAAACTCCCACAATCGCCATTTCGTCAAGCACATCTACCATATTTTTGAACCGAGCATCATCTTTGAACTTAATTACCACAATCATCTGAGGGCAATCGCCTTTGGCTTTGATTTCTTTTTTCTTTTGGGTAAGAAAATCTCTAATTTTTTCGGAGCTATACTCTATTTCTTGAAGTTGAGGGGTTTGCCCCTTGATTACCTGATACCAGTAGAGTTTGTTATCCTTATCGCCCAGAATAATAATTGAGCAATCGCCCTTGGCTTGGTCACGTTTGTTAGGGTCTTTTTCGGTTTTATCAGGCATAATCACCTGCATAATTTTCGGCGTATTGAAGGTGGTGGTAAGCATAAAGAAAGTAATGAGCAAAAAAGCCAAATCCACCATTGGAGTCATATCCACCTTGGTTGAAACTTTTTTGGGACCTTTCTTCTTGCCGTCCTTACCACCACCTTGCGAGGTATCTATATCTGCCATAGTTTCACAAAGTTTAGGTTAGTTTTTCTTTTGTGTTTGTTGGTTGGCGGCACCTGCGGGTGCTTCGCGTAGGTTTGTTACCAAATGAACCTTATTTACTTTTCTTTCTTGCAAAACTTCCAAAACTCTCTTGATTACCCTGAATTGTGAGCGTTGGTCTCCGAAAATAACGATTTTGAGCATTTGTTTTTGCTCCTCCTCCCAAATTTTCTTTTCGGCTTCACTTAAACCTTCGGTAGAGGGTTTGGTAACAATCGCTTTGGTTTTTTCATCAAAACCTTGCCTACGATTGAAGGTTTCATTCTCATATACCTTGTTGGTGTAAAGAATCCAATGACCCAGTTGATTGTTTATTGTATCCATTGGGATACCTATTCTTACACCTAATTTTTTGTAAGCATCATTAGAAAGAGCTTTGTTTTTCAAGACTTTGGGCAAATCTTGAATAGGCACACCAACATTTTGCCTACCTGCAAACTCTTTGTAATCTTCATCGGTAAGTTGGTCAGCGATTTTGTAATGACGAGCTACCGCTCTCAAAATCTCCTCACGTTTATTAGCTTCTTTGATTTCAAAAAATACTCTTCCTACGGTATCAACAATAATTTTAGCAACTTTGGGCGTTTCTTCTTTATTAGAGGACGACGAAGGGGCATCTACTTCCAGCGGCGTTTCAGGTTTGAATTGTGCCGTAAGAATAAAGAATGTAAGAAGCAAGAATGCCATATCGCACATTGCCGTCATATCCAAAGAAGGATTCTTGCGGGGCGGTTTAATTTTTCCCATAGATTAGGTTAGTTTTTGGATATAACAAAATACAATTTTGTATTCGGTAAAATACAGCAAATTTTATGCCGATTAGCCTTTTACTTGGGCATTAAAATTCTGCAAAATGCTATAACTTACTTCTTCAATGTTGTAAGTGAGTTCATCAATTTTGCTTGTGAAGTAGTTGTAAGCAATAATGGCAAGAGCAGAAGCACCGATACCCGTAGCAGTATTGATAAGAGCTTCTGAAATACCTACTGCAAGTTGAGCCGCCGCTGCTGCACCACCACCACTCATTGATGAGAAAGCCTTAATCATACCAAGTACTGTACCCAACAGACCAATCAGTGTAGAAACCGAAGCAAGTGTAGCGATAATGGTTAGGTTCTTTTCAAGCATAGGAAGTTCAAGAGCAGTAGCATCTTCTTGTTCTTTGGTAATAGCGGCAATTTTTTGCTCTTTATCTTTGGTATTATCGTGAAGCATTTCTTTATATTTTTCCAAAACAGATTTGATTACATTACCAATAGAACCTTTTTGTCTGTCGCAAGCCGCCATAGCTCCTTCAATATCATTTTCAGCGAGCAAGCCTTTTACTTTATACACAAAATTGGTAATAGAACCTGTACCCGAAGCGGAAAAAATAGTAATCAGACGCTCAATAGAAAAGGTAATAACTACAAGCAAACAAGTGATAAGGAAAGGCACAACTTCTCCACCTAAGTAGATAGTACCCCAAATATTTTTTGGGTGAGGGTGTCCGTCTTTCATTTCAAAGTTATTGGGGTCTCCTAAAAATACACGGAAGAATACTTGTGCAATAATAAAAAGCACCACAATCGCAAGACCTGCAAAGATGTTTTGGAATGTACTGGGTTTCTTTTTGATAGTACTCATAAAACAATTTGGTTTAGGTTTTAGTAAAAATTCAGTGCAAAACTAATATTTTTTTGATAGTTGCAAAATGGAATTTTCGCAAATATGAAAAAATAAATAACTCGCTACACAAAAAAAAGCAAAAAAAATTTTTTCTTTGGTTATCTTTCCCAAAGTCAAGCAAAAATTTGCTTTTAGTATCAAGTGTTTATTAAGCGAGTATCATTTTTCTGTGAAAATTTGCTTGGCGTGCTGGTAGCCTACCTCAAAAATTTCATCGGCTTTTGCAAAATCACGAAAACGAAAGTGCTTCATTGCAGGGGGTTCAAACCAAATATCTGCTACGTTTTGGGCTTGCAGTGCAAATTTGGAAACCGCCGCAATAAACATTTGCTCAAAGGCTTGCACCAAATTTTTGCTTTGAGCTTTCAGAGGCACGTTGCAGTGCGAAGCTATGAGCATATCGCATTTGTTGCGTATGATTTGAGCAGGTACATTATCCAAAATACCGCCATCAATGAGTTCATAGCCCTTCCAGAGCAAAGGGCGAGCCAAAGGAGGAATGGTAATGCTTCCAATGAGTGGTTCAAGCAGTTCGTTTTCTGAAAAATAAATGGTTTGCACACCAATAAGGTCGGTACAGGCAATCCAAAAAGGCTTTTGCAATGCTTCAAAACTATTTTCGGGAAAGTATTTGTCCAATACCCTACGCACCTTTTGGTAGTTTAGCAAGCCTTTGCGTACATTCAGATGCAAAAGCGAGGTAAGCGTAAATTTTTTGAGAATTTCTAAAATCTGCTCCGCAGGATAGCCCTTTGCCCAAAAAGCCCCAATCAATGCTCCCATACTCGTTCCCGAAAGAACATCTATCTGCATTTGCTTTTCTTCCAAAAATTTCAGTAAGCCCAAATGAGCAAAGCCTCTGGCTCCGCCTCCCGAAAGTGTAAGTCCTATTTTCTTTTCCATAAAAATTCAAACAAAGCTCTGAACAAAAAGTTATGCAAGTAAAATTTTTGAAGTCAATTTTCATACTTCAACGCAATGAAAAATATTTTAGTTTGGCTTCGTAATGATTTACGCCTGCACGATAACCGCCCTCTACACGAGGCTATGCAAAAAGCCGAAAAAGTGTGGGTAGCCTATTGCATTGATACCCGTCTGTTTGCCAAAAACCAATTGGATATACCCAAAACAGGGGTTTTTAGGACTAAATTTTTACTTGAAAGCCTTTTAGATTTGCGTATTCAGCTCCGAAAGCAAGGAAGCGATTTGATAGTCCGTTGGGGTAAGCCTGAAACAGAAATAGCCAAAATTGCAGAAACTTTGCAAACAGATGCTGTTTTTACCTCCAAAGAAGTTACTCAAGAAGAGCTTGATGTAGAAGCGGCTTTGGAAAAAAATCTGATAAGTAAAGGCATCGGAATAGAGTATTTTTGGCAAGCTACTTTATACCATATCAACGATTTGCCCTTTCCTGTTTGCAAAGTGCCAGATATTTTTACGGAGTTCAGAAAATCCGTAGAAAAATATGCAGAAATTCGTAAGCCTTTGCCTGCCAATGCCCCAAACATAGCTCCTCTGCCTGAAAATTTTTTTGCAGGCGATTTGCCAACGCTAAAAGATTTGGGCTTGCAGGAAAACGAAAGTTCGCACAAAGGCACTTTTGTTTTCAAAGGTGGTGAAAGTGAAGCCCTCAAAAGACTAAACTACTACCTATGGGAAAGTAATTTGGTGGCGTCTTACAAAGAAACCCGCAACGGACTTTTAGGAAAAGATTATTCTTCGAAGTTTTCGCCTTATTTGGCTTTGGGTTGCATTTCGCCAAGGCAGATTTGGCAAGAAATCAAAAAATATGAAAAAGAACGCATCGCCAACGACTCTACTTATTGGCTAATTTTTGAGCTAATTTGGCGAGATTTTTTCCGTTTTACTGCCAAAAAATATGGAAATCGTCTGTTTTATCCTTCGGGCTTCAAAGGCGAAAAGTTGCCTCTTTTGAAAAATAGTGATATTTTCTGGAAATGGGCAAAAGGCGAAACAGGCGTGCCTTTCATAGATGCCAATATGCGAGAGCTAAACACCACAGGCTTTATGAGCAACCGAGGCAGGCAGAATGTAGCCAGCTTTTTGGTAAAAGATTTGAAAATTAGCTGGATTTGGGGGGCAAGTTATTTTGAGAGCCTTTTGGTGGATTATGATGTATGTAGCAACTGGGGAAATTGGCAATACGTAGCAGGTGTAGGCAACGACCCTCGTGAAAATCGCTATTTCAACATTATTTCACAAGCCGAACGCTACGATAGCCAAGCGAAATTTATCAAATATTGGCTTCCTGAACTCAAAAACGTACCCGCTCCCAAAATCAACCATTTATTTGAACTTTCTACCAAAGAACTATCTGAATATGGGGTAAAAATTGGCTCAAACTATCCACAAGCCATTGTAAAGCTAAAACACTCGCAAGCGAGTTAGTTACTCTTTCCCTGCTACCACAATTACAAACTCACCTTTCACACCTTTTTGTGAAAAGTATTCGTAGGCAGTCTGGATAGTGCCATTAAAAGTCTCTTCATACATTTTGGTTAGCTCGCGAGAAATGGAACAGGCTCTTTCTGCACCGCAGAAATTTTGAAGTTCCAGCAAAGTTTTCAGCAGACGATAGGGTGATTCGTACAGAATAAAAGTGCGTTTTTCTTCCGAAAGTTCTTGCAGACGAGTTTGTCTGCCTTTTTTGTGAGGTAAAAACCCTTCAAAAACAAATCTATCCGTAGGCAAGCCCGATTTCACGAGAGCAGGCACGAAAGCGGTAGCTCCGGGCAAGCACTCTACGGCAATATTATTTTTCAGACAAGTTCGCACCAACAAAAAACCTGGGTCCGAAATGGCAGGTGTGCCTGCATCAGAAACCAAAGCTATTTTCTCACCTTCTTTCAAGCGTTTAATGATTTTTTCCTGAATTTGGTGTTCGTTGAAATTGTGATAGCTCATCAGAGGCTTGGAAATTTGGTAATGTTTGAGTAAAATACCTGCTACGCGTGTATCTTCTGCCAAAATGCTATCTACCTCTTGAAGCACTCGCAAGGCTCGTAGTGTAATATCTTCCAAATTCCCAATAGGGGTAGGTACGAGATAAAGTTGTGGCATAATTTTTTGGAAAATTTTGCCAAATTTAGGGTATTTGCCGAACAAAACACATAGACAATTTTGTTTTTAAGAAAAATTAACACGTAATTTGCAAGATTTTTTTGCGAAAGTCAAAAACAAAACTGAATGAAAATTACTATTGATAAAAATTCGGGCTATTGTTTTGGCGTAGAATACGCTATCTCAATGGCGGAAGAAGAATTGAACGAAAGTAGTTCCTTGTATTGTTTAGGCGATATTGTACATAACGATAAAGAAGTGGCTCGCCTTTCGGCGAAAGGACTCAAAATCATCAACAGAGAAGACCTAAAGCGGCTTTCTAATTGCAAAGTGCTTATCCGAGCCCACGGCGAACCTCCTGAAACTTATCAGATTGCCTTACAGAATAACATAGAACTCATTGATGCCTCTTGCCCTGTGGTTTTGAAATTACAAAATCGTATCAAAACGGCTTATGATAATGCTAAAACACAAAATGGGCAAATTGTAATTTATGGCAAAAAAGGACACGCCGAAGTCGTTGGTCTTTCGGGGCAAACCAACGAGGAAGCTGTTATTGTAACTGATGAAAAAGATTTGGAAAGTTTAGATTACAGCAAGCCTATCACTTTTTTTAGCCAAACTACCAAAAGCACCGATGGTTTTTACAAAATGAAAGACCTTATCGCCAAAAATATTCAAGAAAAAGGTTTTTCGGATAATTTGGCTCTTTTTGATGCCAATGATAGCATCTGCCGACAAGTTGCCAATCGTGAGCCACAACTTGCCAAGTTTGCCAGCGAAAATGATGTGATTGTCTTTGTCAGTGGCAAAAAAAGCTCTAACGGAAAATCTTTGTTTGCCGTATGCCAAAAAGCCAACCCAAGGAGCTATTTTGTAGAAGATGAAAGCGAATTGCAGTCCGAATGGTTTGAAAATGCCCAAAATGTAGGCATTTGTGGGGCAACTTCTACACCTATGTGGCTAATGGAAAAAGTAAAAAGCGAAATAGAAAATCAGTTTTGCTTACAGCTACAAAATGAGTAGCTACAAAAACTTAAACTCTATTCGGCGGTTTTTCTGACGATTTTCTTCTGTATCGTTCGGAGCGGCAGGTTGCGAATCACCATAGCCTCTGAAAGTCAGGCGGTTGGGTTCTACACCTTTCTGCAAAAGATACTCATACACCGATTTAGCCCTTTTGAGCGATAGCTCTTGGTTGCTTTTCTTATCACCTACGTTATCGGTATGCCCCGAAATTTCACCTCTCACTTGTGGATTTTCTTGCATAAAAAGCACCAATTCATCAAGCTCAGCTTTTGATTTTTCTCGTAATTCCCATTTGCCCGTATCAAAAAAGATGTTGTTGAGTACGAAAGTTCGTCCTTTTTCAATAGGAGAAAGCAGAATATTTAGTTCCAAAGGTTTGAAATCATCAATGCTTTTGCCAGAGAAATCAAAACGCAGGCTTTTGAAAATATAGCCACTCTTACGCACTTCCAAAGCGTATTCGGTTCTTTCATTGACAACCAGCAAATAAGAGCCATCTACTTTATCGGAACTCGTAAAACTTTCTTTTTGCCCATTGGCAAGGTTAATCAAATCTATGTGAGCATCAAGGGGTTGTTTGCTTTTTTCGTCCAAAACTTTACCTTTTACGTATTGTGTACGTGTGCTTACAGCAACAGGAGCAGGTATTTCAAATTCCATAATAATCCCGCTTTCTTCTACGCCATTAGGGCTAAATTTTCTATCGGCATAAAAGCCTTTTTTGCCGTCAGCGGTTACAAAAAGTGAAACTTGGTCAAGATAGTTATTGATAGGATAGCCTAAATTTTTAGGTTCGCTCCACGAGCCATCATTCTGTTTTTCGCTAAAAAACAAATCTAATCCACCCATTCCTATATGCCCATCGGAAGCGAAAAAAAGTGTTTTGCCGTTGGGGTGAATAAAAGGCGAAAACTCATCGCGGAGCGTATTGATAGGGGCGGGCAAAGGTACTGCCTGCGACCATTCGCCTTGAGCATTGCGATAAGTAACGTAAATATCATTACGACTGCGTTTATTTCTATCAGAAACAAAGTATAAAGTTTTGCCATCGGCGGAAAGCGAGGGTTGCGAGTCCCACTCTGTGGAATTGACTTTTGAGCCTAAATTGACAGGTTCAGTCCATTCATCGCCAATTTTTTCGCTAATGTACAAATCACAAGAGCCAACGCTTCGTCTGCCTTGGCAAGAAGCAAATACCAAAGTTTTGCCATCGGCAGAAATGGCACAAGTACCTTCGTTGGCTTGCGTATTGATGCGTGGCGAAATGGATTGCGGTTCGCCCCATTCTCCATTCTCTTTGTAGCTTACAAAAATATCTTCGCCTGTTCGCTTTCTGATTTCATTTTTAGGAACAGCCGTAAAAATAAGCATTTCTTGGTCAGCGGTAAGGCTTGGAAACTCTTGGATATAATCTTTGCGATTGATAATAGCAGGCAAAGCCTTAGGTTTGAACTCCAAAGGCTTTTGCATCTGCTCTCGGGCAAATGCTACGATTTTTAGATGAAATTCGGCTTCCTGTTTTAATCTTTCGGTAAGATTGCTAAATTGTAAAAGTTGTTCTGCAAATTTTTGTGTTTTATCGTAATTGCCTTTGGCAAGATAGTGCCTCATCAAAACCCAAGTTGCTTCCATATTTTTAGGATTTTGCGGGGCAGATTTCACGGCTTGCTCGTAATGATAAATGTATTTTTCAAAATAAGTGGGATTTTGAAAGCGAAAAGCCTCATAAATACGAGCCAGCTCTAAATGAGCTTCTACGAATTTGGGGTCTTTGCGAATAGCCTTTTCCAGATACTCGGCGGCTTCATCATAACGATTTTCAACCTTTTGTCTTTGTTTGGGTTTCAAGTCGTAGTCCAGGGTGCGGCGTAGTTCGTCTTGGGCTTTTTCATAATAGCTAATAGCGGCTTTGTTTTGTGTAGAATATTTTTGAGCAAAGGTATTCCAACCAGCAAGAAAACAAATGATGAAGCAGAAGCGTAACATATCCTTGTATGAAAGTAAATCAGCCTTCAAGATAGGAATTTTTTGGGTAAAATAAAAAATGTAGAAATGCAATTTTGAAAGCAATCAAAAGAAAAAAGGGCTTCGTTTGAATGAAGCCCCTCTGCTTGGCGTTAAAAATCACCTCCGTCCATATCGCCGCCTTGCATTTCTCGGCGTTGGCGATTGCGTTTTTCTCGGGTTTCGCCTCCAAATCGGTAACTAAAACCAAACATATAGGTACGTGTATTGCCTACAAAGGTGAAATCGTTGAATAAATTAGGCGTATTGACCGTTCCGCCGAAACGCATACTTTTAGCAATATCGCTCACACGAAACGTAAAGTTGCCTCGGTTTTTCCAAACTTGCTTGGAAAGTCCTATACTATTCATTATGAGGTCTTTACGAGTACCTTGTGCCGTAGCCACAGGGGCTCTGTACATTATCATTCCTTGAATACGCCAGTTTTGGGGCAAGTTGAAAATAGCATTCAAACGTGTATTCCAAGAAAATACATCATTGAGCGACTCACCATCAAGGTTGCGGGCATTGACAAAAGTACGGAAAAACGAAGCATCGGCATTCAGCGTAAGCCATTTTCCTACTCGGTAGCTACCAATCAGTTCCAATCCATAATTTTCTGCCGTTGCAATATTTTCAGGAGCAAAAAGTGTAGTATCACCTGCAAGCTGACGAATAAAAGGCTGAATAACATTGCTGGTGCGTCTGTAAAAAGCTGAACCTGTGAAAGAGGCTTGTTTCCAGTCTTTGAGGTATCCCAACTCAAAAGAATTGGTATATTCAGGACGCAAAAAGGGATTTCCCGAACGCAAGGTAAGCGGATTGGAAAAACTTGCAAAAGGATTGAGCTGTCTGAAACCGGGTCGGTTAATTCTACGGCTTGCCATTATCCTAATTTGTTGGTCTTTGGGCAAACGATACGAAATAGCGGCATTAGGGAAAGCATTGAGGTAGTCGTTCCGAAAGACTTGCCCTGTGGTGAGCAGTTCGGAAGTTGTAAAAGTTTGCTCTACTCGCACACCTGCCTCAAATTCCATTTTTTTCATTTTACCATACAAAATACCATAAGCCCCCAATACTTTCTCGTCGAAGCGGAAATCGTTGGAAAAATTGCTATTAGCAAGCCATAGAGCATTGAAGTTATCAAAATCTTCCAAAATGAAGTCATTGCGTACATTACGGAAAATATTTTTGTAGCCTGCTTCAATTTTCCAGCCGTCGCTGGCAAGTGGGTGCGTATAATCTACCTGCAAAAGCCAAATTTGGTTGTTGTTGTTTTCAAAAGTTCTCTGACGAATATCGCCTGTTTGTAGAGCATTTAGGTCGGTGTTGTTTTCAGAAAGCCCCAAGGAAGTAGAAACTTTAAGTTCTTGTTTGGGTTTGGCAAGTTTTCTTTGGTAATTAAAAGCGTAATTTTGGTTAAAAGAATATTCAAACTCATCAGAAGTACGGATAAAAGTGCTTAAAAGTGTGTTATCAAAATCTCGGTTAAAATTATTTAGAATTTCCAGCCTGTTGCTATTGCCGCCTCCCCAATTAGCTTCCAAAGCAAAATTATTTTTAGCATTTGGGGCAAATTCAATACCAAAGCTACCTGTATAGTTTTCGCCTATGCGGTCAATGGAACGTTGCTGGTCTATGATAGGAGTAGTATTGGGAATAAAATTTTTTCTAAAAACAGAAGCACTATTCAAGCGAGTATCACGATTACCATTCAGACTGCCATACACATTCCATTTGCCCTTTTTGATGTTTATATCAAAATTGCCATTATAGCGACCAAAATTACCATAATTGAAACCAACATTTCCACCAAAACCATCTTCTTGCTGTTTTTTGAGTATAACATTGATAATTCCACCACTGGCTTCGGCATCATACTTTGCCGAAGGGTTGTTGATGATTTCAATACGCTCTATGGAACTGGCAGGTATTCGCTGGAAAACACTTTGAGGGTTGCTTCCTGCAAGCCCCGATTGCTTGCCATTGATAAGAATAGTAAGATTACTTGCCCCTCGCAAAGTAACATTATTATTTTCATCAACTTGTACCGAAGGAATATTTTGCAGAACATCAAGAGCCGTACCACCTTTATTGACAAGGTCTTGGCTCACATTATAGCTTCTTACACCAATATCTGTTTGTACCAGTGGCTTTTCGGCAACCACTTCAATTTTTTCAATTAAATCGCTATTATCCCCTACCATTGCTAAATCGCCAAGAGCTACATCAGCAGTAGTTACCTCCAGCTCTTTTTGTAAGTCTTTGTAGCCAATCATTTGCACACGCAAAACATAACTACCCGCCTTTACATTCTGAATTTCAAAAGAACCATCTTCTTCGGTAGTAGCCCCATTTACAGCTTTTGAAAGGTCTTTTTTATCAAAAAGAAATACATT
This sequence comes from Raineya sp., assembly GCF_053497555.1. Taxonomy (NCBI): domain Bacteria; kingdom Pseudomonadati; phylum Bacteroidota; class Cytophagia; order Cytophagales; family Raineyaceae; genus Raineya; species Raineya sp. The sequence continues at coordinate 17,545 of NZ_JBRCWE010000110.1, forward strand.
GGCATAGGGTACAGCTTCTTTGCTCTTTTTGTCTGTTACCTTACCTTTAATGTTTTGTGCTTCTGCACCAATCCCCCACAGGCACAAAAGTAAAAATACAATCGCTTTCATTGTTTTATTAAAATTTTATTGTTACAACAACGAAACGCAGTGCAAGGGGAAATATTGCGTGGGAGAGGAATTTATACCAAAATTAAAATGATTTTCAAGATTTTTAGGGATTTGAGTTATTAATTTTCAAAAGATTTGAAAATCTCATTTTGCGGTGTGCCGATAGCCTCTAATTTCGTAAGGCTTCTATTTGTTCTATGCTCAAACCTGTGAGTTCTGCGATAAATTGATTGTCCAGCCCCTTTTTAATTGCATTTTTAGCTATTTCAATCTTACTATTGATTTCTGCCTGTTCTACTGCTTTTTCAAGTGTTTCTTTCAAGAAAGAGTTTTGGTCAAGCCAGAATTTTTGCTGTGATTCGTAATATTGTCTTTCTTGTTCGTCAAGAAACATTACATCAAGTTTTTGGCAAGCTTTGCGGATTTCTTTGATTTCAGCTAATTCTTTGGGTAGCTTTTGCGTATCGTATTTATGAGCATTGTTCAAGAAAGTTATCCAACGTTCTAAGGTCGTTTTTACATTTTCTAATTTGCCCTGATACTTTTTCAACTCAATGAAATACAAATCCAAATAGTCTAAATCTTTGTGTTTTTCGTTGGTATCGCCATCTTTTAATGTGTAGAAACGATAATATCTGGCATCTTGAAAAAAGTTGAAGTCCATTAGACTAATTACTATGCATTTTTTTAGGTCTGAATATCCTACTTCTGAAATATTCAAATTACTATCTGTTTCATCAAAAGCATAATCTAATTGAGAGCCAAAAATTTTAGCCCAATAAAACAATGCTCGCTTTCCATAATAACTGCTCCCTCTAATTTGAATTTCTATATCAAAAATTCTGCCGTCTTCGGCTTGGGCTTTTATATCAAGTATAGAGAGCTTGCCTTCTGCATAATCGGATATATTGTATGGATTTTTTAGAGTAATAGCGGCAACCTGCTCATTTACAGGCAAAATAGCATTTATCAAAGAAAGTAAAATATCTTTATTCTCTTCCGAACCAAAGAGTTTCTTAAACACCAAATCTATTTTAGGATTAACCTTACTCATAGCGGCGAGAAAGTTTTATACACAAATTTACAATTTTTTACTTTCTTCTGAAAACTTGACGGCTTTGATGCTAAATTAAGGCACGGGGTCGTAGCCGCTACCGCCCCAAGGGTGGCAACGGCTCAGGCGTTTTAGACCAAGTTTTCCCCCTTTCCAAACACCATATTTTTTCACTGCTTCTATCATATACACCGAACAAGTAGGCGTATAACGACAAGAAGCAGGAAACCAAGGCGATATAGCTACTTGATAAAATCTTACAAGTAAAATCAGCAAACTGGCAAGCAGTTTTGCAAAAAAACTAAATACCTTTTTCATAAAAAGGTAATTTCACAACTTTGGCTTTTTCTGCCTGATTGCGAATTTGGATATAAATTTCGCTATCAAGGTTGCTATATGCAAGTTGCACATAGCCCAAACCAATGCCTACATTGAGCATAGGCGAGATAGTTCCTGATGTTACTTTACCGATAATTTCACCATTAACATTTGCAATAGGATAATCTTTGCGAGGAATACCCTTCCCTTCCATTCGGAAAGCTACTAATTTGCGTTGCAAGCCTTCTTGTTTTTGCTTTTGCAAAATATCGGAAGCCGTGAAATTTTTGGTAAATTTAGTTACCCAACCCAAACCCGCTTCCAGAGGCGAAGTAGTGTCATCTATATCATTGCCATACAAGCAGTAGCCCATTTCCAAACGCAAGGTATCTCTTGCCCCCAGCCCTATGGGTTGTATATCCCATTCTTTGCCTGCTTCAAAAATTGCTTTCCAAAGTGCCTCGGCAAAATCTTTATGTACGTAAAGTTCAAAACCGCCTGCACCCGTGTAGCCTGTGGCAGAGATAATTACATTTTCAATTCCTGCCATTGAGCCTTTTGTAAAGCTATAATAAGGAATTTGTGCTAAATCTGTTGATGTGAGTTTTTGTAAAACTTTCGTAGCGTTGGGACCTTGCACAGCAAAAAGACAGGTTTCTGTTGAAATATTCTGCATTTCTACCCCTTTTGCATTGTATTTTTGTATCCAGTTCCAGTCTTTTTCAATATTTGAAGCATTCACAACCAGCATATATTCATCTTCCGAAAGACGATATACGAGCAAATCATCTACAATTCCGCCTTGCTCGTTAGTCATACAGCTATATTGAGCTTTACCATTGGTGAGTTTAGAGGCATCATTGGTACAAACACGCTGAATGAGGTCAAGAGCTTTTTCGCCTTTGAGCAAAAATTCGCCCATATGCGAAACATCAAAAACCCCTACATTTTGGCGAACCGCCAAGTGTTCGGCTTTATCCGAGCTATAACGTACAGGCATCGCGTAGCCTGCAAAGCCAACCATTTTAGCCCCCAAACTTTCGTGTAAATCGTTGAGTGGAATTTTTTGTAAGTCCATAAGGTTTGTTTTCGTAAATTTGCGTAAAATTACGAAAATCTTTTACTCACCCAATTTATGCTAAAAAGTTTGTACCTAAACAATCGTTTTTTTTACGTCATCATTGTTTTAGTTTTACTTCTGGTTGCTTCATATAGTTTGGAATGGCTTTTTCCTATTGCTAAAATACTTGTTTTGGTATTTGTGGGGCTTGTTTTTTTAGATTTACTTTTGCTCTATACTTCCCAAAATGCTTTTAAGGCTTCACGCAAAACTTTTGAGCGGTTTTCCAATGGCGATAAAAACCCTATACACATAGAGGCAAAAAACTTGTACCGCTTTCCTGTACGGATAAAAATTATTGACGAACTACCCGAGCAGTTTCAGGAACGAAATTTTCAAGTTTTTGAAAGTCTTGCTCCCCAAGAAAGCAAAACGATTTCTTACTTTTTGCGTCCTATCAAAAGAGGCGAATATGATTTTGGGGCTGTAAATGTATTTGTTTCTTCACCTATCGGAATGGTAGCAAGGCGTTTTCAGTTTAGTCAGAATATCAAAGTACCCACTTATCCTGCCTTTTTTGCTTTGAAGAAATATGAAATTTTAGCATTTTCCAATCATCTGACCGAAATGGGTATCAAGAAAATTCGCCGTTTTGGGAATAATAGAGAGTTTGAGCAAATCAAAGAATACGTACAAGGCGATGATATTCGTACTATCAACTGGAAAGCCACCGCCCGCCGCAATAACCTGATGACAAACCACTACCAAGATGAACGCTCCCAACACGTCTATAACATCATTGATAAAGGCAGAACAATGAAAATGCCTTTTGAAGGGCTTTCTCTGCTGGATTATGCTATCAATGCTTCGCTGGTGATGTCCAAAGTAACGCTCAACAAAGATGATAAAGCTGGGCTTATCGCATTTGGGCATAAAATAGATGTGGTTCTGCCTGCTACCCGCGAGCCTATGCAAATGAATAAAATCCTTGAAAATCTTTACAAACAAAAAACTGCTTACAAGGAAGCAAATTTTGAGCGTTTGTATCTTGCTATCAAGCACAAAATCAAACAGCGAAGTCTGTTGCTTCTTTATACGAATTTTGAGTCGCTTTCTTCAATGATGAGGCAAATTGGTTTTTTGCGTAAAATTTCTGCTTCTCATTTGCTGGTAGTTGTTATTTTTTACAATACCGAGCTGGATAAAATGATTTTTCAAGAACCCACTTCTACCGAAGAGATATACAATCAAACCATTGCTGAAAAATTAGCTTTTGAGAAAAAGCTCATAATCAAGGAATTACGCAAATACGGTATTCAGGCAATTCTTACCAAGCCGGAAGAACTCACGGTCAATGCTATCAATAAATACTTGGAAATCAAAGCCAAAGGCTTATTGTAACCCAATAGCTTCTTTGAGGCGTTTTTCAATGAATTGCACAATTTCTATCCATTGCGAAGGGTGAAACCAAATTATTTCTGTATCTTTTTTGAACCAAGTAATTTGCCTTTTGGCATAATGACGAGAGTTTTGCTTCAAAAGTCTGATAGTATTTTCCCAATCTTGCTTGCCTTCCAGATAGTCAAAAATTTCGCGATACCCTACGGTTTGCAAAGCATTGTGCATTCTGTAAGGATATAGGCTTTGAGCCTCTTGTAAAAGTCCTTGTGAAAGCATCAAATCCATTCTTTGGTTAATCCGTTCGTATAACTCTTGGCGAGGTCTTTCCAAGCCGATTTTAATATTTTGAAAATTTCTTTGCGTTTTTTTCCCTCTGCGAAAACTGGAAAAAGGCTTTCCTGTGGCATAGCATACTTCCAAAGCTCTCATTAGCCTTTGTGGATTTTGAATATCTACCTGTCTGAAATAAATTTCGTCCCATTTTTGCAATTCGCTTTGCAAAAAAGATAATCCTTTTTCTTGGTACATTTCAACTACCTGCTTGCGGATAATATCAGGCACATCAGGAATATCATCAAAACCTTCCCAAAGGGCTTTGCAATACAAGCCCGAACCACCCGCCAAAACTACAATATTTTTTTCTGTAAAGAGTTTTTCTAAAATAGCAAGGGCATCACGTTCAAAGTCAGTAGCAGTATAGTTTTGCTTTATGGAAAGGTTATCTACCAAATGATGAACTACCCCTTGCATTTCAGCAGGCGTAGGTTTGGCAGTACCGATGGAAAGTTCTTTGAAAAACTGCCTTGAATCGGCAGAAATAACTTCTGTTTGAAAGTGTTTTGCCAAACGAATCGCCATTTCTGTTTTGCCTACGGCAGTTGCCCCTACTACGGAAATCAGAAATTTTTGTTGCACGCTTCTATGTTTGAATTCTATACCGAAACAAAATTATTTTTTGAAAGTTCCTCTTCCAAACCTTTGAAAATCAAATCTCCTAAAAAAAATTTAGGCTTGATACCCAACATACAAGCGGCGGCGTTACTGAAAAAGTAACGTCGCCGCTTTGCTGATAGTAGATAGTTTAATCTCTTTCTTTGAGCCAATTTACAATAGTGGGGGCTAATTCTTTTTGCGACCTTGCTCCTACAAACACCCCAATATGCCCACCAGGAAATTTGTAAGTTTGAATGTCTTTTGAGCCTACGTGCTTATCCAAAGGAATAGAGCAAGGAGGCGGAACAAGGTGGTCAGATTCGGCGTAAATATTCAAAATAGGCATTGTGATATTTTTCATATTTACCTTATGGTTGCCTACCACAAGCTCATTTTTGATAAGTTTGTTTTCTTGATAAAGATCTTTGATAAATTGCTTAAAACACTCTCCTGCTTGGTCGGGGCTATTAGCAACCCACTTTTCCATACGCAGAAAGTTCATTAGTTTGTCTTCATCGTCCAACATATCTACAACACTGGTGTATTTACGCAATTTACTCATAGGTTTGAGCATATCAAAACCCACATTGAGCAGTTCGCCGGGCATAATGCCACCATTGTTTTCAATCATTTCATCAACATTCAGATAGGTACTCCACTGAAAAAGTAAGCCCTCTTTGCTTGAAAAATCAATAGGAGCAACCATTACTACCAGATTTTTTATTTTTTCGGGGTGAATAGCAGAATAAATCACGCTAAACGTTCCCCCCTGACAAACACCTAAAAGATTTATTTTTTCAAGCTGATGAGTGCGGCGAATATACTCTACACAGCCATTCAGATAGCCGTTGATGTAGTCGTCCATTGAGGTATAGCGGTCGGCACGTGTTACATAGCCCCAATCAATGATATACACATCAAGCCCCAAGTCCAAAAATTTACGGATAACGCTTCTATCGGGCTGTAAGTCCATCATATCTTGCTTATTGACCAAAGCATAGCAAATAAGCAAAGGGGTTTTGATAGTAGCAGGTGTAGAGCGTTGATAGCGAAAAAGGCTAATTTTGCCATCTTTCCAAACCAAGTCTTTGGGAGCAGTGCCTACATCTATTTCCTTGATTTCTGAAAGAATATGATAGCTCTTAGCTAATTTTTCGGTGCGTTCTTGGTACTTATCGGCAAGCGAGAGAATTTGTTGTTGAATCATATATTTGGCATTTAGGGCTTTGTTGATAGGCTCTTTCATAAGATTGCACATTTTTCCGTCCAACATTGTAAGTGTTTTTTAGGATATGAACATCAAAATAATTTGATTTCCTACGCTTTTTTAGGTCTGCCACGAGGTTTGCTTTGTTTTTCGGGCATTGCTTCCTCTTTTTCTTTGGGAACAGATTTGCCTTCCTTGCTTTGCAAAGCCTGATTGAGTTGTTGGCGGCTCAGTTCATTTTCCAAAGTTCTCACCTTTCGGCGGAGTTCGTGGATAATAGCATTGAGTTCATCAATTTCGGAACGAGGTGCAATGGGTAATGGCTCTAAAAGTAGTTCCATTTGTTTTTCAAAACGATTTTTGATAGCCGTACTCGTAGCCAGTGCTTCTGCTTGCAACTTTCCAAAAGGCTCGCTACGATAGAGTTCAATCATCATAGGTTCGGCGATATCCATCCACAAATTGGTGGCTTCCTCAAAAGTAATGATATGTTCGGGGTTATTTTTTACTTTTTCAATAAGTTCTTTGAGCGTCTTTTCAAGAGCTTTTTGGGCTGTTTTTTGCACCAAACCCTGCATTTCATTGCTTTTGATGTAATAGAAGGCATAGTCATCTTGCAGTTGGATATTGAGCTCAAGCAATTGTTTTTCTTTGCTGTCGGGTATCATTTTCAGAAAGGGATTGATAGCCTTTTGCAATTTACCAAAAGCCTGATATTGTGTAGCTTGCAAGTTGTGCATTAAGTCAGGTACGCTTTCAAGGGCTTTTCCGAGTGTTCCTCCTGTTTGCTCGTTGAGGTCATTAAGCAGTTTTTGAGAAAAATCAGCAATTTGCTTCAAAAAACTTTCAGATTGTTCAGGCGTCATTCCGCCAAAAACCTGAGAGGCTATTTCGTTGTATTTATCCAAACTGATATTTCCCCAAAACTCTTGGAAAGCATTTTTTTTAGGCTTTTTGCCTATATTGAGTTGCTCCAAAATAGGCTGAAAAAGCTGATACAACTGCATATAGTTTTGGGAGAAGGTCATTATATTTTTGAAAGTTTCGGCTATATCATTTCGGCTATGTTGCCCTGCAAAAGGCTTACCGAACTGATTGTTCCAAGCCGAATACATCTTGCTCCAGCTATCAAACATTGAGGCTTCCTTTTTCTGCGGAGCCAAAGTTTCAAACATTGTTTGAACGCCCTGAAACCACATTTTACCCATTTCCATTTGAGTTTTCATTATTTCTTGGAAAAATTCTTGCGAGCCAGCCTCTTCTTTGGGTTTAGAGCTTTGCATCATATTTTGCATAAACTCTTGGTATGCTTGCATAGGAGTTTTGCTTTGTTCTTTGAGGTCTTTCATCCAATACTCAAAGAAATTGTATGGCTTATTCATAATTTTTGAGCGTTTTAGATTTTTTCCGAAAGATACAAATTTCAATTAAACAGCGAAAAAAAATCCAATTTTTTCATAAAAAATTGCATTGAACAATGAAGCTTCTATAAGATTTGGTAATTATTTACGTTCTAAAAGTTCACCGTTTGATGTTCAAACCTTTAAGGGCGTTATCTCTCATTTTTTCTTTCTGACATTTATTTTCTAAAATCCTGTTTCC
>NZ_JBRCWE010000111.1:0-8247 GCF_053497555.1 Raineya sp.
TTTCAGGTGTATAGCTCCCCTCTCTTTTTGGAGAGGGGCTGGGGGTGAGGTCAAAAAACAAAGTATAACAAAAAAACTAAATTTTTTAACAAATTGTATTTCAAACACTTTGTACTTATAACTCACGTTGACTAATAAATAAAGTTTGAAAGTCAAATAGGCGTTTGATGTTCAAAAGTTAAAGAATTTGAGAAATTTACATACTAAACCCCAAAATTTGTAAGAATGACAACTAAACCACACCCTCCTTTTACTTGTACATATTCGCCCAATATCCCTGAATTTTTGTGGCAACTCAATGCAACCATTGTATTAAGCACCTACCAAGCAGGCAAATTGGTGTTTTTGAGTGCAACCGATTCGGAACGTTTGGTGCAACTGCCTCGCAATTTCAAAAAAGCGATGGGGATTGCTCTCAAAGATAACTACCTCGCTATTGCAACGGCTGATACAGTAGTGGTATTTTCTCACGATAGAAGCCTTGCTCCTCGCTACCCTGCCAAACCCAACACTTACGAAACGCTCTACGTACCCCGAGCCACCTATTACACAGGTTTTTTGGATTTGCACGATTTGGAGTGGGGCGATGAAGGACTTTGGGCGGTCAACACGCAATTTTCTTGTCTTGCCCTTATCAATGATAAATATAGCTTTGAGCCTAAATGGAAGCCTCATTTTATTACAGCTCTTGAACCCGGCGACCGTTGCCACCTCAACGGAATGGCTATGCAAAACGGCAAGCCTAAATATGTAACGGCTCTTGCCGCCACCAACGAACCTATGAAGTGGCGTGAATATAAAGTAAATGGTGGTATTCTGATGGACGTAGATACCAACGAAATCATTACCACAGGGCTTAGTATGCCCCATACTCCCAAAATTTACAAAGATAAAGTGCTTATTTTGCAGTCGGGAACAGGTGAACTCATTGAAGTTAATCCTAAAAATGGTGAAAAACAAGTGATTTACAAATTTCCCGGTTTTGTGAGAGGTATGGGTATTTACGAAGATTATGCCTTTATTGGACTTTCTAAATTGCGTACTTCCAGCAAAACTTTCCAAAACTTACCTATTTCCAAAGAATCTGTATTTTCGGGAGTAGCCATAATGTATCTGCCTCACGGTAGCATTGTGGGTTATATCAAATATGAGACCAGTGTTGAGGAAATATACTCGGTGCAGGTAATACCCAACGTAAGACGTCCGGGCATTGCCAACTTTGAAAAAGATGATTATCGTTACGCTTTGGTTACGCCTACGGAAACCTTTTGGGCTATTCCTGCTGATAAAAGCGATTACGATTCCGATACTCCCATAGTTCCAAAATCTCAGCAAAGTGGCGGAGATGTTAATTTTTCGTATGTAAATTAGTGCTTGGTGCAGATATTGCATTGTAAAGAAAAATTACTAATTTTGTGCAGATTTATTAACATTCCCTTTACACTAAAAACATACAAGATATGAAGCTACAACAGGTTGATGTTGTTGAAAATATAAGCCCCCAAGAGTTCAAGGAAAAGTATTACTTCCCTGAAAAGCCTTTGGTTATCAAAAAACTATCGGCAGATTGGGCGGCTTTGCAAAAGTGGAACTGGGATTATTTCATTGAAAAAGCAGGACATCATCAGGTTGGTGTGTATAATAATGTAAAAAGCGATGCCTACACGCCTGTCAATAAGGCTGATGATTATATGCTTTTTGGTGATTATTTGCGTGAGGTAAAAAAAGGTAATTTGGCTTTACGTATTTTTTTGTTTAATATTTTGGAGCATTGCCCCGAACTTACCCAAGATTTCACTTTTCCTGAGCATTTGATGAAAGGCTTTGTAAAGGGCTATCCGATGCTTTTTGTAGGGGGTGGCGGCTCCATTACGCATATGCACTTTGATATAGACCTTTCGCATATTTTACATACGCAATTTGTTGGTAGAAAACGTGTTCTACTTTTTCCGTTCAATGAGCAACACAAGCTCTATCGCAAACCTTGGGAAGTATTGAGCCTTGCAGATTTTACAAATTATTACGAAAAATTCAATTACAACGATTTTCCTGCTACCAAATTTGCCCAAGGCTATGAAATAGTTTTAGAACACGGCGATACGCTTTTTATGCCTTCGGGCTATTGGCATCATATGGAGTATTTGGAAAGTGGCTTTGCATTGAGCTTGCGGGCTTTGCACCCTTCGCTAAAAGTAAAAATAAAAGGAGCTTGGAATTTGTTTGGAATGCGTTATATTGACACGCTGATGAAAAAAACCGCTCCTCATTTTTGGTACAACTACAAAAAGCGGAAAATTTACAAAAAAGCGGAAGAGGTTTTGCAGAGCTAGCTGAAAATTATATTTGTTGATCTTAAACTAAAAATTATATTTATGAATACAAAAAGTTTTATTTCAAACTTTCTATGGCTGCTTTTTGCAGCCCCCAACTTTACTTTTGCACAAGTTAATGCCGCTGATCCTTGCTTGCTTGATAGCACTCCCCCCTATGTTTTGTCTGGTTGTGATTGTGTAATCCCTGTTATGAGTTTCCCAATTGGCTCATCTCCTTATCCAGTTCCTTTCGTACCTACTAGCGTAGGAGGAGAGGGTTGGATAAAGTTTGTTGCTACATCATCAGTTAGTATAGCAGGAATTGTAGTAACCTACAATGGAACATTTTCTATGGATAAGCCTACTGCTTTTATATACCAAGGTACTGATTGTAATACTTTGACTGGAGGAACGTTGCCGGCAGCTTGTCACCCTGGCTTTGAATTATGCCCTTTTACTGGAGAGAATAGTTCTGTTGATGTAATTACATTTAATCCTACACCAGGACAAATATACTACATCAGAGTTATTTTCCCTATAACTACTTCTCAATGCTCAATCCACTTTCAGCTAGGAAGCACACCAGGTTGTCCTTGTATGGTTTGCGATACTCCTCCTATTCCAGTATGTCCAGGACTAATACCGCTAAACGCTGAAAATATAAATATGACACTAAAAAATTGGCAAAACTCTAATATTTCTATAGATTGGAGTGTAAACTTTACATCTATCAAGTACTTTGAGGTAGAAAAATCTTATGATTTAATCAATTGGGGGTACATCTCTAAAGTTCCATTTGAACAGTCTAAAAATAAATACTCGTTTATTGAGAAAAAGCCCCTTGATAAAATTCATTATTACAGAATTAAGGCTATCAAATACAATAACTCTTATACCTACTCTAATATTCAAAAATTAAATAACGTTAACGACAACTCTACTGCAATAAAAACTTTTTTTATTCAACAAAACGATTTTTATTCTAATGATTTTTTGAAGAATAAAAACTATCAAATATTTGATACAAATGGTAATCTTTTGGTATCCAATAAACTACCAACAAATTCTATTAGATATTTACCCAAAGGACTATATATCATAAGACTATCGGAAGAATCTGGTAGTACAGAGAACTACTTTATCGTTAGGCTTATTATTTATTAGAAAAAAGTAAAAAATTACAAAAAAGCGGAAGAGGTTTTGCAGAGCTAAAACCCGCTTTGCTTGTAACAATGTTGGATAATCGCTTTTTCTTGTTCCGACAGGTACTTATTGCGTCTTGCCATCATTCTTTCAATCGCTTCAAAGGCTTTGGATAGTTCATACTGCTCAAAGCCTTTGGCTCCGCCCCAAGAAAAAGAGGGAATAAACTTTGGTGGAAAATCGCCCCCGAAAATATTGCAAGATATCCCCGCTACGGTTCCTGTATTAAACATTGTATTGATACCAGCTTTACAATAATCCCCCATTATCAATCCGCAAAATTGCTTTTGGGTGTCTATAAAATCATTTTTGGGGAAATTCCAGATTTTGACATTGCTGTAATTGTTTTTCAAATTGGAAGTATTGGTATCTGCTCCCAAGTTGCACCATTCAGCAATGACAGAATTGCCCAAAAAACCATCGTGGGCTTTGTTGGAATAGCCAAAAAGCACCGAATTGCTGATTTCCCCCCCTACTTTGCAATAATTACCAATAGTCGTATCACCACGCATTTTTCCACCAAGATTGATAACCGCTCCCTCGCACAAAGCAAAATTGCCTTGAATAACACTCATTTCTTGCACCTGTGCATTTTTGCCAATATAAATCACACCCTTTTCGGCGTTTAGCACACAAGCCTTCAAATCTGCTCCCTCTTCTACAAATATATTTTCAGGTTTGTAGGTAATTACGTGCTTATCTTCAATAGGTTTGCTTTTTCTACCTGCCGTAACCAAATGAAAATCTGACTGAATTTCTGCCCCATTGAAGGCAAAAATATCAAAAGGGTAGGAAATTTTGCGAATAGGCTCATTCCAAAAAATCTTGTTAGTCGCTTCGTTGCGGTAGGCTATCAAGGTATTTTCTGCATACAGAGCCTCTTTGCTGGCAAGTGTTTTAATTTTTTCGGCTAAAACCTTATTGGGAAGCACAGAAGCATTGATAAAAATATTTTCATTAGAAAATTGTGTAGGGTATTTTTCCGAAAGATAGTTTTCTGTTTGGTAAGAGCAAGTTTCTGCAAGGTACTTTTCCCATTTTTCCCGAATGGTCAGAATCCCTATCCGAATTTCGCTGATAGGTCTTATGAAAGTAAGCGGTAAAAGATTGGCGTGGTCTTCGTGGCTATCAAAAAGTATGTAGTTCATTATTTTCAGCATTTAATCATTAAAAATCCAAGCCCTCGCTTCCAAAAGATTGTTGAAAAAACGTACTGACTGCGGTTTTTGGGAATTATAGTATTGGAGTTTTTCTTTGCTAAAAAGTTCTTTGGAAAGCACCAAAGCTGTTTTTTGCTGATTTTGTGAATTGGAGAAAATCCATTCCAAAAGCGAATTGCTCACAAACTTTGCCTTATCGGTACGAATAAGCCATTTGGAAGCAGAAAAAAATTTTTCTTGTAGAAATACAAGCAAGTCATCAGGCGAATAAAAGCCCTCTAAATCTAAAATTTGAGCCTTGATAGTGTCGTCAAATTTTGTCATAAATGGCTGTTTCATTGTAAAAACTTTTGCAAGAGTGTCGCAATCGTTGTTTCTGTACTTTGAAAAATAATCTGAGGGAAAATTCCCAAAATCAAGCTCAAAAGCACTATGCAAGCTAATACAATTTTTTCTTTCCAAGAAATATCTGTCAAAGAGAGTGAGGGATTTTTCAGCCAAGTTTTGCCCAAAAACATTCTTTGGAGTGTCCAAAGAAAATATCCTGCTCCCAATACTACGCCCAATGCCCCCAAGAGCGGAACATAGGTAGGCAAAAACTCCGACTGAAAGCCCCCCATAAGTGTAAAAAGCTCTCCGATAAAGCCCGAAAACAAAGGCAAACCCAAAGAGGCAAAAAAAGCAAGCGTAACAAGAACACTATACGAAGGCATCAGCTTGAAAAGTCCGCTAAAATCATCAATCTGGCGGCTATGGGCTTTATCATATAAAATACCTACTATCACAAAAAGCAAAGCCGAAAGCAATCCGTGGCTAAACATCTGAAAAACTGCTCCATTCAAACCCTCGGGTGTAAGAGAAGCTATTCCAATCAGTACAAAACCCATATGCGAAACCGAAGAATAAGCAACCATTTTTTTGAGGTCTTGTTGTGCCAAGGCGTTCAATGCCCCGTACAAAATGGCTATCATTCCCAAAAAGCCCATAGCCAGCGAACTTTCTACGGCAATTTCAGGAAAAATAGGATATGCTATTCGCAAAATACCATAGCCACCAATTTTCAGTAAAATTCCTGCCAGCACTACCGAAATAGGCGTAGGAGCTTCTACGTGTGCATCAGGTAGCCACGTATGAAAAGGCACAGCAGGCAGTTTTATCAAAAAACCCATCACTAAAAGCCAAAACACCCAAAACCGATAAGATTGCCCCCAAAGCAGGTCTTTATTTTGCACTGATAAATAGCTATCCACCTCAAAATTTTCTTTTTTTGCCATTGCAAGCAAATTGAAACTATGTGTATCGCCTTCATTTACAGAAAGGTAAAGAGCTATCATTGCAACCAATATGAATATAGACCCCAACAAAGTGTAAAGAAAAAACTTAATGGAAGCATATTCACGTCTTTCGCCGCCCCAGATGCCTATTAGGAAATACATAGGCAAGAGCATAAATTCAAAAAACACAAAAAACAAGAAAAAATCCAAAGCAAGGAATGTACCCATTACAGAAGTAGCCAAAAGCAAATACAAAGCAAAATAGCCCTTTATTTTCTGATGAATATTCCAAGAAGCCCAAGCCCCAATCCAAAGCACTATGGCGGCAAGTAAAATAATGCTGGCATTGAAGCCATCAAGCCCAAGGAAATAATCTATTTTGAGTTTCCAACTACCCCAATCCAATTGTATCCACTCGTGTTTTTCTGAAAACCAAAGCGGCTCGGTGTAGTTTTTGGGCAAAAAAAAGTAAATATACCCCGCCACAACCAAAAGCAAAGAATTAGCTGTTATTGTAATTGTTTTGGAATAGTTTTCAAATTTTTTGGGCAAAAGCACAACTACCAAAAAGGCTATCAGTGGAATGAAAAGCAGAAAGCTCAGCCACATAGAGTTCAAGGTAAAGGGTTGAAGGTAAAGTAGCAGGCGTAAAATTACAAAGAAAAAATGCTTACTCCAAAACTACTTTGATATGCTTTGAAAGATAAGAAGTGCGAATGTGTAAGAAATAAACCCCTTTGGGTAAATTTTGCGTTATGATGCTGAATTGTGCTTTTCCTTTGGAATCCCCTTCTACAATGAGCTTTCCCTGTGAGTTGAAAAGACGAATTTGAGCATTTTCACTCTGCAAGAATCGTATTTCTAAACTTTCACGAGCAGGATTGGGCATCACCTGAAAATACTCATTACTTTCCAAAGCCGTTACTGGCGGCGGATTGCTGGCATTACTCCCACAAGCTCTATCTAACTCTTTTTTTACAGCCTGAAAAATATCATTTTCTACGGCATAAAAAGCCGATTGCGAAGTAGTGGCATAGGCAGTTTCCGAGCCATTGGTTACAAAAATGACCGCTTCTTTGGTTGGAACACTGAAATACCAATCACTAATCAAGCCGTATGCTTCGCCTGCGTGCCCTACCATTTTTTTTCCAAGCACTACATCACAGCGAGAGCGATTAGTTATGCTATGAAGCCCCAAAGTCCATTCATTAAAAAGGCAATAATAATTATTCCCGTTGGTGCCGTTGTAAGTCCATTGAGGCTCTAACATTGTGTTTATGGTAGAATTGTTCAGAATACGAATGTTGTTGTAAATGCCTTTATTTATCATCAGCAGAGCCAAAACCCCCAAATCTTTGGCAGAAATACGCAATCCGCCTTGTGGGGCAAATATAAAGCCATTGTTGCCAATGGTATAAGCACTCAAATCGCGTGGAGGAGGCATTACGCCATTGTAGTTATCCAGCTGTGGCACCCAATTCGTACCAGTTTTCCGATATAGTACCGCCACTTGATTGATATTGCTCAGGTCTTGAATATTGAAAGAAGCATCTAAACCAAGTGGCTGAAAAATATTTTCTTTACAAAAAACATCAAAACGCTTGCCCGAAATTCGCTCAATAAGCGTACCGATAACTCCATAGGTTACGTTGGCATACGAAAAATAAGTGCCCGGCTCGCGGTTCAAGAACATATTAGCCGTATAGTATGAACCCGAAGTCGTAAGAAGTTGGGAAAGATTGGGCGGGGTTGCATTGTTGTAGGTATCGCTTAAAAAACTTTCATAGCCCGAACCATCGTTGAGCGAAGCCGTATGCGAAAGCAACATTCGGAAGGTTATGGCTTTGCTTGGAAAATTGGGGTTTCGTAAGGAAAAGTTAAGATAGTTATTCACATCATCATCAAGTTGAAAAAGTCCTTGCTCCCAAAGTTTCATCAAAGCCATTGCCGTAATAGCCTTAGAAATAGAGGCTATACGATATTTGGTGTTGCTATCTATGGGAATATTTCGCTGAAAATCGGCTAAACCCTGATAATGACTGAAAGATACTTTTCCATTGCAAATTCCTACCACCGACATACCCATTAGCTTGTAACGCGTAAAGATTTGGCTCAAATCTGCTTGCACGTTAGTTTGAGCAAAAAGATATAAAGGTAAGCAGAAAACCCACACAAAAGCACCTAAACGCATCTTACTTCAATTAAAGTTTGCTTAAAAATAACGTGAATTATAAGTCTAACTTATTGTTTTCAAGGGATTTAAATAAAAAAACTTAGGGTAATTGAAAAAATGATTAA
>NZ_JBRCWE010000112.1:0-21310 GCF_053497555.1 Raineya sp.
TTTCAGGTCGTATTGCGTTTTATCTGCCCAAGTATCACGGGGGTTCAGCACCTCGCTGGGCACATCAGGGCAAGACTGCGGTACTGCTACTCCAAAAACAGGGTGATTGATGTATTTTACATTATCCAATTTGCCCTCCATAGCCGCCGTAAGCATAGCACGCGTATATTTGAGCTTCATACGAGAACCCACCCCATACGGACCGCCTGTCCAACCCGTATTCACCAGCCAAACATTAACTTTATGTTCACGCATTTTTTTACCCAAAAGCTCAGCGTATTTGGTAGGGTGTAGAGGTAAAAACGCAGCACCAAAACAAGCTGAAAAAGTTGCTTGTGGCTCTACTACGCCTACTTCTGTGCCCGCTACTTTGGCAGTATAACCCGATATGAAAAAGTACATTGCTTGCCCTGGTGTAAGTTTGGATATAGGTGGAAGCACCCCGAATGCATCAGCAGTTAGGAAGAAAATATTTTTGGGTATGCCTGCTACCGAAGGTTCTAATGCATTACTAATAAAATGAATGGGATACCCTACCCTTGTATTTTCTGTTACTGAAATATTGGTATAGTCGGGGGTGCGTGTATCAGGATAGCAACGAGTATTTTCCAGAACTGCTCCAAACTTGATAGCGTCCCAAATTTGAGGTTCATTTTCACGAGTAATATTTACTACTTTGGCATAACACCCACCTTCAAAGTTAAATATGCCGTTTTCTGTCCAGCCGTGTTCGTCATCACCAATCAGACTGCGTTGAGGGTCAGCGGAAAGGGTAGTTTTACCTGTTCCTGAAAGTCCAAAGAAAATAGCTACATCACCTTCTTTGCCCACATTGGCAGAGCAGTGCATTGAAAGCGTATTTCTTTCGTGAGGTAAAATGTAGTTCAGCACCGTAAAAATACCTTTTTTCATTTCACCCGCATACGCCGAGCCACCAATAAGAATAATACGTTTTGTAAAATTGATAATGGTAAAATTTGCTTGACGAGTACCATCTACGGCAGGGTCAGCCTGAAATTCGGGAATATTGATGATTGTAAAGTTAGGTTCAAAAGTTTCCAGTTCAGCGGCGGAAGGTCTTAAAAAAAGATTATAGCAGAAAAGATTATGCCAAGCCATTGTATTTACGACACGCAAATTCAAACGATAGTTTTCATCTGCCCCCGCATAGGCATCACGCACAAAAACCTCTTTATTTTCTAAAAATTTTATCATTTTGGCGTGCAAAGCATCAAATTTGGCTTCATCAAAAGGTTGGTTAATATCGCCCCACCAAACAGAATCTTTGGTTTTAGCATCTAACACGGTGAACTTGTCTTTGGGAGAACGACCTGTAAATTTGCCTGTATCACACATCAAAGCCCCATTATCGGCAAGAGTACCTTCTTTGCGAGCAAGGGCTTGCTCTACAAGCTCGGCAGGAGAAAGATTCCAATAGGCTTTTGCTACTTTGTGTATGCCAATGGCTTGCAAACCACTTTTAGAGGATTTTTTACCAATTTCTTCCATAAACCTTGATTGAGTTGAACAAAAAATGAAAAAATTTCCGCAAAGATACAAAAAAATCTTGGGTAAGTACAAACAATGGTTACTTTTTGAGTAAGAAGTTGTATAAGATTACAAACGCAAAACTCTGTAACAAACGATTTGAGAATTTCTTTCCAAAAAAATGAAATTTAGGGTGGAACAGAAAGCGATGATGTCGCTCGGAGCGACATCATCGCCGGTGCTACGCCTGACGGCGGCAAGATTTTAGAAAATGAAAACTTATACTAAAAAATGAATGTGGAAAATTTGAGTGAGCAAAAGTCCCTTTCTACTTTGGGGAAAGGGATTTAGGGATAGGGGTTTTCTCAAAGCAATTTTATTGAGGTATAAAATTTTTAAGAGCCAAGAAGTAAGATATGGAACTATCCAACCTTTATCAGTTTAAGAAATAGTTTCTATGCTCACTTCTTTTTTGTTTTCTGTAATTTGCAATGCTTGCTCCAAAGCACGCATACGTGTCCGTAATATGGCTATCCACAAAGATAATCCCAAAAAACCTATCACAGCAGGATAAAAAACCATACGCATATTGCCATTAAGGTCGTAAGCATTGAAGCCGGGGTTACCACCATTACCTGGGTGTATGCTATCGTAGAGGCGAGGCATTACAAAAATAAGAGGAATATACACCGCATAGGCAAAAATATTATAAACTGCTGAAATACGAGCCGCCTGCTCTTTGTTTTCAATGGCAGACCGTAGTATAAAATATGCCAAATAAATCAGCATAGCTACTGCCGCACCATAAATCTTGACATCACGAGGCAAAAAGTCGCCCCAAGTAAATTTGCCCCATACCATTCCTGTAATAAGCCCCAACGTACCATATAATACCCCCACTTCGGCAAAAGAAACTGCTTTCAGATTGCCAATTTCTTGATTTTTACGCAAATACAAAATAGAATGAACTACCGAAAGCGTTAGCACAAAGACCATTCCAAACCACATAGGCACGTGAAAATATAAATTCCGAGCTGTGTGGTCTAAATTACCTGTTTGCAGGCGAGGAATATCCACTAAAAAACCTGCTATTACTGCATAAATCAGGAAAATAGTTGTAACCCATTTCCACCAAGCCAAACGAAACATATAAGGAAATTTTGAAGTTCAGAAAATTGTAGGTTTGCAAACAAAATCTCAAACCTTGCTTTTTAACCTTTTGAGAGAGTTTTTAGTTTGCAAAATTAGTAAATAAGGCTCAAACTTTTAGATAATCTTGCCAAAAACTTCGGTGAAATGCTGATTTTTTTGTTTTTTTGCAAAAATTTTAGTCAATGAAAATCAAAGAAAGTTTATTTGCGTGGCTTTCGCATCGTTACGAAGTAGTAGTAAGAGATGAGGAAAATTTTGAGGAAAAGCGTACTTTTTCGTATAGCCACACCAAAGCCTTGGTTTTGGTAGTGCCTGTACTGGTAATGATGTTTATTTTGGGGTTTTGGCTTGCTCCTCGCCAAAGTGGCAAAATATTGCAAAGCTCTCAAGAACTGCAAATGAAAAAACAACTGCTCGCACTTACAAATACCGTAGACTCCCTGCTGGAAGTAACCAATCAGTATGAGCGTTATTATCAGAATTTTAGAAAAGCTATTGAGGGGAATGTAAAAGATTTACGAACCGATACTTCTAAAATTATCAAAAATCAAGTTGCCCAAACTGATACCATTCAAGATTATATTTCACAAGCCGATTTGAACTTGCGAAAAGAATATGAAAGTATGAATATCAGCCTTAAAGAAACAAAAATGGGCAAAGAAGAAACCAAGTTGCAGGGTATCTCGTTTTTTCCGCCTATCAAGGGTACTATCACCGAACGCTTTGATGCCAAAAATAAGCATTTTGGCATTGATTTGGTTGCCAAAGCCAACGAGCCTATCAAAGCCGCCGCCGATGGCACCGTAATTCTTGCCTCTTGGACAGAAGACACGGGCAATGTAATTGCTATTCAGCATCAGGGCGAAATCGTAACTTTTTACAAACACAATGCCGCTCTTTTCAAAAAAGTAGGTGATTTTGTAAAAGCGGGTGATGTAATTGCCATTATCGGCAACACGGGTAGGCTTTCTTCGGGACCTCACCTTCATTTTGAACTTTGGTACAAGGGAAATGCAATAAATCCTGAAAAATTTGTTTCTTTTTAAGAAAAAAATTCGTATCTTTTCAGCGTAATTTCTCAATAATTCAGGATTTCATTCGTTTCTCTCAAACTAAAACCAAATTTTTATCAAAACTAAAACGCTCTTAAATTATGGCAATGTTTGGAAGTTCGCATAAAGAAACCCCTAAAACTCAAGAAATTGATAAGATTTCTAATGCCAGCACTAATATCGGCAAAGGGGCTACATTGCAAGGAAATATTGATACCTTCGGCAATGTGCGTGTAGATGGCAAACTCATCGGCGATATAAAAAGCAAATCCAAAGTAGCTACGGGCAATGCCTCTTTGGTAGAGGGCAGTATCACTGCTCAAAATGCTGAAATTGAAGGCGAGGTGAAAGGCTCTTTGGAAATTGCCGAACTTTTGGTTCTCAAATCCACTGCTATCATCAATGGCGATATTATTACCGCTAAAATGGTAGTAGAGGCAGGTGCTATTTTCAATGGAAAATGCCAAATGGGCGATATTAACCAAATCAAGAAAATGATGAGCGAGCAAAAAGATACAAAAACTGAAAATAATTTTAACTCTAAAACCGAAAATAGCAAAGAAGAAGTATCTACAAGTTCCGTTTTCAGCGATTTGAAAATTTAGCCCTATAAAGGTATTCAATATTCCTAACTTCAAAGGCAATTTTATCAGATTGCCTTTTTTATTCTGTTTTCATTTTCGGCAAAAATGGAATGCTTATGAAATTGGCAATTAAACTACCTTTTATCAAAAAAGATTCTTTCGGGCATCTTATTCCACTGAAAAAACTGCTCATTTCACTCATTGGAAGCCTTACTTTCCCACGTCTGAACTGGCTCAACAAAACCCAAGTAAAAGGTCGTGAAATTTTAGAAACGCTTCCTGCCAAAGGTGTCCTTTTTGTTTCCAATCATCAAACTTATTTTGCTGATGTAATTACAATGCTTCATATTTTTTGCACCGTAGGCTCAAAAATCACTAAAAATCATCGTAATCCGTTGTATCTGCTTCGCCCTCGCAGTAATGTCTATTTTGTAGCCGCCGAAGAAACAATGAAATCTGGTCTGATACCTCGCCTATTTGCCTACGTAGGGGCAATCAAAGTAAAACGTACTTGGCGAGAGGCAGGAAAAGCCATTCAGCGGGAAGTGGATTTGAAAGATATTGAAAACGTAGGACAAGCCCTCCAAGATGGTTGGGTGATTACCTTTCCGCAAGGAACTACCAAAGCCTTCGCTCCGGGCAGAAAAGGGACTGCTCATATTATCAAAGAGTTCAAACCTGTGGTGGTGCCTGTGGTTATCAATGGTTTTCGCAGAGCATTTGATAAAAAAGGGCTTTTTCTGAAAAAAAACAGGTGTTGAACTTTCCGTTACGTTCAAAGAACCTCTTTTTATCAATTATGAGGATAGTGCAGAAAATATTTTGGCACAAGTAATGGACGCTATTGAGCAATCGGAGCGTTTTCAGTTCAAGTTTGAAGACAAAACAGGTTCATTAGGAAAATAATGTTTGCCTCTCACCGAGAATTATTTTTGCGTTTTCTTGCCCAAACTTCGCCTTCACCTTTACTTTTGGAAGTAGAAAGAGCCGAAGGCATTTACCTGTATGCCCCCGATGGCAAAAAATACATAGACCTTATTTCGGGTATTAGTGTAAGCAACGTAGGGCATCGCCACCCCAAAGTAATGGAGGCTATTCAGGCTCAACTGCAAAAGTATTTGCATCTGATGGTCTATGGCGAGTATGTACAAAGTCCGCAAGTGCTTTTGGCTCAAAAATTAGTGGAAAATCTGCCTGCAAGTTTAGATAATGTTTATTTTACCAATTCGGGAAGCGAAGCCGTAGAAGGTGCTTTGAAACTTGCCAAACGCTTTACAGGCAGAATGGAAATTATTAGCTGTTACAATGCTTACCACGGCTCTACCCAAGGGGCTCTTTCGGTAGGCGGTAACGAATATTTCAAAAGGGCATATCGTCCTTTACTGCCTATGGTAAAGCATATACATTATGGCAGTTATTCAGATTTGGAGCAAATTACAGAAAAAACCGCTTGTGTTATCATTGAAACCATACAAGGCGAGGCAGGTGTAAAAGTAGCTTGCTCCAATTATTTTGAAAAGCTTGCCAAACGTTGCAAAGAAAAAGGCACTTTGCTTATTTTAGATGAAATTCAGGCGGGTTTTGGCAGAACAGGCAAATTGTGGGCTTTTGAGCATTTTGGCATAGTGCCTGATATTTTGGTACTTGCCAAAGGAATGGGAGGTGGTATGCCTATCGGAGCATTTATTGCTCATCGGAGCATAATGCAATCCTTTACCGAAAACCCTGTTTTGGGGCATATTACCACTTTTGGCGGACACCCTGTAAGCACCGCAGCGGCAAAAGCTACTTTGGAAGTGATTTTAGAAGAAAAATTAGCCGAACAAGCCGAAGCAAAAGCCCAAATTTTTTTGCAAAACCTCAAACACCCACTCATACGCCAAATTCGCCATAAGGGTTTGCTTATGGCTGTAGAATTTGAAAACTTTGCTTTGCTTAAAAGAATTATTGATAAAGCTCTTGACTTGGGCATAATTACAGACTGGTTTCTGTTCTGCGATAACGCTATGCGTATTGCTCCTCCACTTACAATTTCGGAAGAGGAAATTAAAACTGCCTGCCAACTCATTTTAGAAGCTGTTGAGCGTGTTTATCGTTCAACTTAAACAAATGAAATTTTACCGAGAAAATTTACTATTTGGGCGAAAAAAGGCTTGCAAGAAATTGTTTGAAAAAAAATTTATACCTAACTTCACACAAACAATTTAACCCCTACAATTATGTTTGATTTGAAAGAAATGGCTGAAAAAGCCCTCAAAGCCAAAGTAGAAGAGGCAGTAAGAGGTAGAGTTCGCGATTTGGAGGTAATCGTGAATGGCACAGAAGTAACCATTCGTGGCGAAGTAGAAACTGCCGCTGATAAGCAAGCTGTACTTGCAGATGTGCAAAATGTGGAAGGTTTGACTAAAATTATTACAGGTTTGAGCGTTGCAGAAGAAGTTCGTAAAGCTGAAGCTGAAAAACAAACCTACACCGTACAAGCAGGAGATACTCTTTGGGGTATTGCCCAAAAACTTTTAGGAAATGGTGCTTTATACACCAAAATCTACGAAGCCAACAAAGATGTAATTGGTAGCAACCCCGATATCATTAAAGTAGGAATGGTATTGAGAATACCTCAATAAGAAATACAAAGCGATGTTGTCGCTAAAAGCGACAACATCGCTTAACTCATTTCTTTACGAAAGGCTTTGAATAGTCGCTACAAGCAACCTATCTTGCCCCGATTCAAAGTTTTTGACCTGCATTTGCACATCAAAACGAAAACCATTTTTAGTTACCGCTTTAATTTTTCTTACATCTTTGGTAGCCACTCCGCCTTCCGTTCTACGGGTACGAGTAGCCGTAAAATCGCTTCTGATTTCATCGGGCAGTATATCCAACAAATTTCTTACACTTACTTCCTGCAACTCTCCCGATTCATAGCCAAACATATTTTCCGCCTGACGATTGGCAAACTGAATAATACCTTTCTCCGAATATACCAAAATGGCATCACTCACACTATCTAAAATCAAGCGAAGTTTGGCTATTTCTTTTTCACTTTGCAAGAGATTTTTTTCAAGCTCTTCTTGGGAATGAATTAGCTCTTGCGTATTCTGACGCAAATACTCCTCTTGCTCACGAATGGCATCAGTCTTAGACTTCATTTCTGAAAGCAAGCGGCGAGTGGAGTCGTTGGCAAACACGGAAATAATTGTAGAAGCTGTTACTTCTGCAATACTTTTTACAAAATCAATCTGATACTGTTCAAATTCAGTAAAACTTCCTAACTCAAAACAACCAATCACTTCGTTATTATATTCCAAAGGTACTATCAGGATACTTTTGGGCTGTAAATTGCCTAAACCCGACTTTACCAAAGCATAATCAGGAGGAACTTGCTTGATATGCACTACGCCACCTTCCAGAAAGGCTTGCCCCAAAAGCCCCTCGCCCAAGCGAATTTGCTTTTGCATACTTTTCTTTTTATCAAAAGCATACATTCCTTTTAGCTCCAAAATAGGCTCTTTTTCGGTTTTGTTCAGCACAAAAATCCCCCCCTGATTGATACCCAAATAACGCACCGTTTCAGAAATTACCTCGGTACAAAGCAGTTCTAAATTATCGGTATTTCGGCGTAATATTTCAGAAAATTTGGCAAGCCCCGCAGTTGCCCAAGCCCGCAGTTGCTCTTGTTCATATACGGCTTTCAAACTATTACGCATTTCGGCAAGCGAAGTTCCAAGTTCCCCTTTTCCACCAAAAACGGCTACTTCAGAATCAAAGCGACCTTGCCCCACTTCGGTAGCAAAGGTTTTAATTACTTGCAGGTTTTGAGCGAGTTCATTTACCGCTTGCACCATAGAGTTAAGTTCGTCTTGGGCTTCGGGAATAGGGGGAGGAATATCGCCTTTGGTAAGAATACGCAGGCTATCACGCATACTACGAATACGTCTAAGAATAAGCAAAATGAGCAAAGAGCCAATAAATGCCGCTACGGCTACTGCTACTATAAACTCTCCTGCCACAATCCAATCCCGCCAATATGCCAAATTTTGGTATTTTTCGTCATATTCTTTTTCGGTATTATCTTGCTGAATGATAATTTCTTCGGCAGTTTTTCTCAAATCCGATACAATCAGAGCCACATCGGTCTGTAAAGATTTCTGCAAACGCTGATTCACGTTATCTACCCCTACAATTTGCTTACGCCGAACATACACACTTTTTAGCTGATTAAGCTCTGCTTTCAAATTGGTAAGTTGGTTATCAATTTTAGAAAAAAGCACCGATACGGTGTTATTTTGTGCTTTTTTGACATATTTTTCCAAAGAATCGCGATTTGCCTTTACACCATTGAGCCAAATATTTTCATATTCTTTCAGAAACTGCTCATCATTGAAAACAAAAGCCTTTTCTACGGCTACTATACTTTCTTGCACTTTATCATTGAGAGCAGAAGCAAAATATTTTACGGGAATAATTCTTTGCAGAACAAAATTACGATTTTGAAGCATCAGCCCCCACTGATAGTTTGCCCCTTGTATCAGAATAAACGAAATAAGTGCCATAGAAAGGAAGCCCCCTGTCAGCCTTCCTTGAATCGTGGTAAAATCTATGCGGAAATAATACGGAATACGCCTGAGCAAACTGCGTTTTTTGGGTGCATTAGTAGTTTCTGCCATAACTTACAAGTTGTTGTAAAACTCAAAAATACGAACCATATCAGCACGTTGTTGCAAACTTAAACGATTTTTTTTGATAAAATCTATCAGACGAGGCTCTTGCATTTGTTCAAAAAAACGTTTTTTCTTATTAGTTTTCAATTTCACTATCTTTCCGTTAGACTTTAGAGCATAAAATTCGGTTACTATCCGATACGAAAAAGTAGTAGCTCCCATTCCATACCAACCCCAGCCCGGTTGCGGATTGGCACGCGTTTCCAAATACTCTGTTCCTAATAATGTAGCCCTTTTGCCTTCATAAATCAGTTCAAAAAACTGCACAGTTTCGTAATTGATATTCGGATTTTTTTGATAAGGTAAAGCTAAAAAACGTCTGCCCACACGTACTTTTTCATCAAAAAACTCAAAATAATCTATCTGCCTTGCACTGAACGTTTTGGTTACTCCTCCAATTTCTACCATTACGGTTTGCTTATCGGTATCGTATTTGAGCCTACCTGAATACAAATTGCCTTCTTTATCCATTACTCGCCCTTGAAGCACTCTCCCTTCTGCCAAAATTTGAGCCTGTAAGTTGCTATTCATCAAGCAAAAAGCTACAATAATCATTACAAAAACGTGTTTCATAGCTCTACCAAAGTTTGCATTCTTACAAAGATAAAGAATAAAAATTAGCCCGCAAAATTTTAGAAACTATGATGTAAGTTTATGAGAAAATTCTTACTTTGCAAAAAAATAAATTATGACTATGAAAATTTCTGTATTCATCTTTTCTGTGCTTTTTATGGTATTTCAGGGCTTACAAGCCCAAGAAATTAGCAAAAAATATCAGATAGTCCTCAAAGACGGCAATGTACTCAAAGGCAAACTTTTGGAAATCAATAAAACTTTTTGGGTGCTGGAAACGGAAAGTCTGGGAATTATAGAAATACCTTTTGAAAACATCAAGATTTTTGAGGTTTTGGATAAAAATCAGGAAGCTACTGAGTATAGTACCCAAGAAGCCAAAAGTGTAGCCAATGCTTACAATCCTGTTCCTGATAGGTATTTGTTTATGCCTTCGGCTTTTTCCCCCGAAGCCCAAAGTGGTAATTACCAAACCAATTTGTTACTTTTTACAGGGGCGAATTATGGCTTTTCGGATAAGTTTAGTGCAGGATTTAGCACTTTTTTATTACCCTTGCCTTTTTTGCTTTCCAACCTGAACTTCAAACTTTCACATTCCATCAATCCGAGTGTACATTTAGCCTTGCAGGCGAATAATATAATTGTACCCGCTGTTATTTCGGGATTTCGGGGTTTTCAGGTAGTTACGAATCCTAATATTCTACTAACTTTGGGCAATAGGCGTAAAAATGTTACTATGGGTTTAGGCATTCTCTTTTCTCCTAGTGCAGTTTTAGGCACTACTCGTTATACGACGAGCCAATTGCAAATTTCAGCAATTATTCCTATGACTTGGCGTACTTTTTTGGTTACGCAAAACATTTACCAAGACTTCAATGATTTCGCATTACTATCTTCCTCTTTAGCTTTCAGGCTTGTGAGGAAAAACCACCTTTTTGATGCGGGCGTAATGATATTTTCCGTTCAGGATTATGCCTACGGCGATTTGTCTACTATCCCACTACCTTATTTTGGCTGGCAAATAGCTTTTGGCAGAAATAAAACGAAAAGCTACAAAGTAACAAATAGCAATTAAACTTTTTGCCCTAAAGCCTTTTTGTAGGTTTCCAAGGCTCTATTTCGGGCAAAAGTATGTTCTACAATAGGTTTGGGATAAGAAAAATCTGCAAACTCGGGCACCCACTTTTTGATGTATTGAAGTTGTGGGTCAAATTTTTTAGTCTGCTCAGTAGGGTTGAAAATCCTAAAATATGGGGCGGCATCGCAACCGCTACCACTTGCCCATTGCCAGCCACCATTATTGGCGGCAAGGTCAAAGTCTAAAAGTTTTTTTGCAAAATACGCTTCCCCCCAACGCCAATCAATGAGCAAATGTTTAGTCAGGAAACTTGCCACAATCATACGCACTCGGTTGTGCATATAGCCTGTGGCGTTCAGTTCTCGCATACCTGCATCTACAATAGGATAGCCCGTTTTGCCTTCGCACCAAAGAGCAAACTCTTCGGCATTATTTCGCCACTGAATTTGGTCATACTCCTTTTTGAAAGCCTGCGAAACCACGTGAGGAAAATTCCAAAGAATCATCATATAAAAATCTCGCCAAATCAGTTCATTCAGAAAAGTCTGATTTAGCCTCTTTGCCACTCTGCCAAGCTCACGAATACTAATCGTTCCAAAACGCAAATGCACACCCAAACGCGAAGTTCCTTCTACTGCGGGGAAATTGCGTTTTTCGGCATAGTTTTGCAAAATTTCTTCTCTTATGGCTTTACTGGGAAAATTTTGGTCTGCTTCCATAAAACCCATTTCCGCAAGGCTGATAATGCTTTGCGGTGCTTGTTTGTAAAAATTACCCCAATAGCTTTCTGTGGGATAGCTTTCCAAGTGTTTGGGGGTGAGTTGTGCGAGCCATTTTTTGCTATAAGGCGTAAAAACTGAATAAGGCGAGCCTGTATTGCTTAAAATTTCTTGTTTTTCAAAAATACATTGGTCTTTGAAAGTAAAAAAAGAAATTCCTTTGCTTTTGAGAAAATCTGCTATTTGGCTGTCGCGTGTGCGTGCATAAGGTTCGTAATCGTGATTTGTAAAAACTGCCTTTATTTCGTATTTTTCTGTAAGTTTTCTAAAAATATCTATCGGAAATCCATAAAAAACCTCCAAACTGCTTTCCAAAGCCAAAAGTTGCTTTTGAATTTCGGTAATAGCTTGATGAATGAACGTAACTCGGCGGTCGTTTTTATCCTCCAACTCGTCCAAAATGTTTCTATCAAAAATAAAAATCGGCACTACGGGATAAGCTCCACTTAAAGCGTAGTAAAGTCCTGCATTATCATACAGACGCAAATCTCTGCGAAACCAAAAAATACTTACGGCGGGTTGCATAAAAAGTAAAGTTTTTGTACTTTCAAAACAAGAAAGTTTTTCAAAAGTTTTAATCCACCCTTTAATTTTTTCCAAAAAAACTTTGGCTAATTCAATTTTTGTTTTTACCTTTGCACTCTCAATTTTGGTTTGGAATAAAAGCATTAAGATTATGTATTTGACAAGCGAAAAAAAGCAGGAACTTTTTGCCAAATATAGTCCTTCTAAAAGTACAAACGACTCAGGCTCTCCTGAATCTCAGATAGCTCTTTTTACTGAAAGAATTAACCACCTTACCGAGCATTTGAAAACTCACAAAAAAGACCATTCTACCCGTTTAGGTCTTTTGAAACTGGTAGGTAAGCGTAAAAGTTTGCTCAATTATCTTCAAAAGAATGATTTGGAGCGTTATAGAGCTATTTTGAAGGAGCTAAATTTGAGAAAGTAATTTGCTTGAAAACACTACCAAATGCCACTACTTGCAAAAGTTTTGGCATTTTTTATTTGTAGAATTATGGAAACCGATATTAGTTTGGAAAGCTATTTTGAAAAGAAAAACATTGATTGGCAAAAACTTGCCCAAGCAGAACCCGAACTTTGGCTAAAATTACAAGCAGATTTTGCAGAATTGCACCCCAATAGTTTTGAAATGCAAAAAAAGTTTTTGCTCAATAAGATAAGAAGGAAATATATGCTACAAAGTTTTAGCCCAAAAGTTTAGCAATATCTTCGGGAGAAGCTCCTTTTTCAATTTCTTTGACAAGATTAGAGATAAAAGTCATTCCATTGCTTTGTGCTACCCCCATTTCTTCGGCAAAACGAGCACAGAGTTCTATTTCCTGATTATGCACTACGCCATCGGCAAGCATCATTCCTACAAGTTCATAAAGTTGGCGATAAATCATTTCTTTGTTTTCAGGCTCTGCCATTGAAACTTTGTGAGAATATTTTTCTACTTCCTCAATATTTCTTGCAGGAATATTGTAACTTTGAGCCACTTTGAGGAGATAATCTTTTTCTACCTCGTCATAATAACCATCAATTTTCGCTATCTGGATAAGGTTGTCCAAATGGCTTTTAGTAGCAAGAGATTTTGCATCTTTGTTACCTTTGAAAAAGTTGAACCAAAGCATAAGCA
Source organism: Raineya sp. (assembly GCF_053497555.1). Lineage (NCBI taxonomy): Bacteria > Pseudomonadati > Bacteroidota > Cytophagia > Cytophagales > Raineyaceae > Raineya > Raineya sp. Next base: position 13,070 of record NZ_JBRCWE010000112.1, read on the forward strand.
ACAATTTAAGTTAAGCCTTCTATATTATTTACGCAAGAAGTTCCAAAAAGTTTCAAAAAATGAAAAAAATTTTTTCTTTTGTGTAAATCTCTAAACTCTTTTAGGCTATGAAAAGCAAAATAATAGGTGATGTATTCGCCTCTCTGCTGGGTAGCTTTTTTGTTGCTACGTGGTTATCTTACAAAGTATTAGGTTATTACGAAGTAAATTTCTGGGTTTTTGGGGGTTGTATGCTTATTTCTTTCATAACTTCTTTGTACGGAATAATGTTTTTTAGAAAAAAACATACAGCCGTAACTCCAACAAATTTACTACCTAAATTATGGGACAAACTTTTTCTCATTTATTTGTTATTTTGGGTGGTTATTTTAGTGTATTGGGGCATACATTTGGGTAATATCTTTGACGATGACTTCGGTAAAAGGCTTTTGGATAGCATTGATAATAGTTTTACTCGCTTTTGGTTGGATATTTACGCCACAGGAGCCAACGGCTTGCCTGTACCCACAGAAGCAGGTCTATTGGTAGTACTATTTTTCACCATAGTTAGTCGTTTTTTGGGAGCTATTCGTTTTGGAGCAAAGCAATGATAAGTACAGACCTTGATTTAGCAGAAAAATTATTAAGAAACAACAAACTTGTAGCGATTCCTACCGAAACGGTATATGGATTGGCGGGAAACGCTTTGAGCGAAGAAGCTGTAGCCCAAATTTTTGCAGTAAAAAATCGCCCTACCTTTGACCCTCTCATAGTACACAGCGATAGTTTGACAAAAATAAAAAGTTTTGTTCTTGAATTTCCCCCCAAAGCTCTTTTACTTGCCGAAAAATTTTGGGCGGGTTCGCTTACTTTACTTTTACCCAAAAAGCCTATCATTCCCGATTTGGTAACCGCAGGCTTGCCGACTGTAGCAGTTCGTATCCCCAAACACCCTCTTACGCTACAATTACTGCAAAGATTAGAGTTCCCGCTGGCGGCTCCAAGTGCTAATCCTTTCGGATACATCAGCCCAACCACTGCCCAGCACGTAGCCGAGCAATTAGGTGAAAAAATCCCTCTGATTTTAGACGGAGGTAATTGTAGCGTAGGAGTAGAATCAACTATTGTAGGGTTTGAAGGTGAAAAAGCGATTATTTATCGTTTAGGTGGAATTTCCGTAGAAGCCATAGAGCGTCTGATTGGTGCAGTAGAAGTAAAAACACATTCTACTTCCAATCCTCTGGCACCAGGAAATCTGGAAAGCCATTATGCCCCTACCAAAAAGCTATTTTTAGGCGATTTGCAAGAAATTTTGCAAAAATACCCCCGACAAGATATAGGTACTTTGGTTTTTAGAGAAGCTATACCTGAAATTCCCCTTGAAAACCAACTAATACTTTCAGAGCAAGGTAATTTTACAGAAGCGGCAAAAAATCTGTTTGCAATGCTCAGAAAACTTGATAAAATGCCCGTTAAGGTAATTTGGGCAGAGCTATTGCCCGAAAAAGATTTGGGTAGAGCCATCAACGACCGCCTTCGCAGAGCCAGTGCCAAAAGATAGCTTATTCCTGAATATCGCCTCGGCTTACACTCAAAATAATACCAATAGTTGCCCCTGTGAAAAGCAAGGAAGTTCCACCCATACTCAACAGCGGAAGTGGCAAGCCTGTAACAGGCACAAGCCCCAGCGTTACGCATATATGTACAAGAGCCTGCATCACAAGGCTAAATGCAAGTCCCGTAGCCAGCAAACCGCCAAAAGCCCGATTGCTTCGCGACATAATAATCATTGAACGATACAACAGAGCCATATACAAAAATATCACAATTGCTCCCCCTATAAAGCCATACTCTTCTACCAAAACCGCAAAAATAAAATCTGAATAGGCTTGTGAAAGAAACTCTTGCTGCGTGCTTCTGCCCGGTCCTTTGCCCCAAAAGCCTCCTGTACCAATGGCTATGAAAGATTGTTCAATTTGTGTGTTTTGGGCTTTTTCAGGAGTTTCTATCAATTCGTAATAAGATTTTACCCGCGATTTGAAAGTCTCCCAACGAGAACCCGAAACCAATGCAATGCCTATCACTAGCAGACCTACTACCGCAATCGTTGCAAAATAACGCACAGGAACTCTACCAATGAACATCACCAGCAAAGAAGTAACAAAAATGACAAAAGAAGTAGAAAAGTTATTCACTGCAATAAGCCCACAAATAATACCTATCCAAGTAATCATCGGCATTAGCGACTCCTGAATATTCTCAATGTTTTGTTGCCTACGAGAAAGCATTGCGGCAAGATGAGCAATCAAAGCTAATTTAGCTAAATCAAAAGGACGGAAAGAAACATTCAAACCGGGAATAATAAGACTTCGGGTGGCTTCATTAAGCTCTACCCCAAAAAACATTGTAATAATAAGCAAAGGAACAGAAATTTGCAATGCCAATCGCGAAAGTCTTGCATAAAAACGATAGTCTATCAGATGAGCCAGCCACATAACCACCAAAGAAAGTACCAAAAACAAAGAATGTTTTTTGAGATAATGCACCGTGTCGCCACTATTTTCACGATAAGCCAAACTTTGCGTGGCACTATACACCAAAAGCACACTAATAATGGAAAAAGCCAAAACGATATACCAAATGATAGGGTCGCCTTTGAAAATGCTGTTTTCTTTTTTCAAAGAAGGTGTTTCGCTAAAATCGGTATTGGTAAGTGGTGGCATAGGTAAAATTGATTTCTATTCATATCATATACCAAAGAAAATACAAACAAGAGTAATTCAAAATATCAATGCAAATATCTCCGCTAATCTTTTACTCAAATCGCCTGAAAAAGGAGTATGTGGAATATTCAGGTTTTGCAGTACCTTTCCAAATTTTTTGTAACCATCTTCGCTTCTTAACTCCACCCAATTGACTTTTAAGGCATCTAACTGCTTTTTGTTTAGGTCAGAAAGTTTATCCGCAACAAAAACTTTACTATCTCTGGCCACTACTGTATCAGCTCCTTCTGGATTACCTTTACCCATTAACTTGACTTCACACTTGTAACTTTCTTGATTATTTTTGAGAAAAAAATCAATTTCTCGCTCAAACCCCAAATCATCATCTTGCTCTACATTCTTTCTTTTCAAATATAAACTATAATTATCTTTGGAAACCTCAAAGAGCATACATAGAGTTAGCATTAGAGGCTTTTCAACCTTTTTCCCTGCTGTACTCCACAAACCACCTCGTAGAGCGGCACGCTTTACTGCCAAAGTGTTGATAACGATCAAACTTTCGTTAATATTCAATTCAACACTGACACCCCTAAATTTGATAGTTAGGTTAAGGTCTATTTCGTTTTTACTTTCAACAAGTTTTGAAATAGAATTATACAAAACTTCATAATGTTCGTTTGAAGCATCTATCACAACTTCTTTTTTGGCGGAGTTGAACATATTGTTAATGGTTTTTATGTTCAATCCTGAATTGATAGCTATTTCACTGCTGTTAAGAGAAGTGTTAAGAAATTCCTTTTTATACCAATCTACAAAATCTTTATTACGTAATTTGGCTTGTACAATCCTTTCAAAAAATTCCATAGCAAATTGCAAAAATTCTGCATTGATGAGAGCCACAACCTCAATGCGATAATCCTCGCCTTTTATCAATCTTGTAATAATTCTTTTAATCACTTCTTCTGTGAGTGTCATAAAGCTCAGGGTAAAATATAATTTACAAATTCTGCTAATGTCAGAAATTTAGTATCCTCTTCTAATAAACTTGGCTTGGCTTTGCTTTTCATATATTTAAAATAAGTTTCGTTCTTTTCCGTAAGCAAAAACTTTCTGTTCATAGCTTTGGCGGTTCGTCCTACGGTACCACTACCTGCAAAAGGGTCAAAAACTAAATCTCCTTTGAATGAGTAATATTGTATCACTCTTTTGCACAACTCGACGGGAAAAACAGCAGAATGAACCTTATCAAAACAAGGGTCTATTTTCCAAACATTTGTAGTTTCATAGCCCTCAGGTACTCGGCTTGCTTCTACTGTTTCTTTATCATAACTTCTTATATTCCAATCTATTAGCTTGGTAGTAGTTTTACGATACACCATAAGATATTCAGTTACGGCATTAGGCTTATACATCAATGGTTTGCGATGCTGCATAAAGCCCCCTATGCGATTTTTAACTGAATATTCGGGTTTTAGCCAAATAATATCATCAATAAATTCCCAGCCGTTCCTGACCAAATAAGGGTGTAAATCAAATGGAATTGGATAACGCTTACTACTATGAGAACGACTAACCCTCGGAATAATAATGGGAGAAGTATTCACAATCAAGAACCTACCTTCTTTGGTGATACGGTGTGTTTCCTTGAAAACCTCCTCTAAAAATTCTAAATATGCTTGATAGCTTGGGTAAATAGAATAATCTCTCGCATTGTAGTAGGGTGGAGATGTAAAAGTTAAATGCACGCTTTCATTAGGTATGTATTTCAGAACGTCTAAAACATCAGCATTTACCACTACATTCTTGAGAAATTCGTATGTTTCGGTATGTGGCAAAGTATTGGGTTGAGCATTTTCATTTTCTCCAAAAAACTCTTTGTATATTACATTCCTCACCATTTCGTTGGGGTGATTTATCAAGGGTTTTAGGTGTTGTTCTACTTCTTTATCTTTTTCAAACACCAATAAACCTCTGATAGCCTGACAAACAATTTTAGGGTCAGAGTCTTGTAAAAATTGATATAGAATTTTTTTATTTTGAATATTTCTCATTCGCCCAATCGCTGAAACTATCTCTCGTTTTACGCTTGTATTAGTTTCTTTTGCAAACATTTCAATAAGATAAGGCAAAAATTTCTCTTGTGTCAGTTTAGCAATATTTTTTACCGCCAATAACCTCACTTGTTGATGCTCGTGTTGGAGTAATGGTAGCAAAATACTTCCATCAAAATTTTTAGGTAAATGCCCCAAATTCTCTAAAATAAACACAAGACTACCTACATCTTTTTGCTTATCAATCAAAAAAGATAGCTCTTTGCCATTGTTTTTACTTATGAATTCTTTTACTAATTCTTTTGTAAGCATTTTAAGTGCTTTTTATTCATCAGTTAAAACTTCCTAACTCCTTTAAATACAATTGTATTGTATTTTCCAAGCCCAGATATAGAGCATCGCAGATAAGGGCGTGTCCGATAGAAACTTCTGCTAAAAATGGAATGTTTTTTTTCAAAAAAGCAAGATTTTCAAGGCTCAAATCGTGTCCTGCATTTACTTCTAATCCAATATTTTTCGCTAATTCAGCCGCTTTGATGTACGGCTCCACCGCTTTTTGAGGATTTTCAGCATAATGTCTAGCATAAGGCTCGGTATAGAGTTCTATGCGTTTTGCCCCAATTTCTGCTACGCTTTCAATATTTTTCAAATCTGTTTCCACAAAAACAGAAACCCTAATGCCTTCTTTTTGCAAGGTATCTACTATTTCCTTCAAAAACACACGATTTTCTGCAACATTCCAGCCTGCATTAGAAGTAAGTACATTAGGGGCATCAGGAACAAGCGTGGCTTGAGTAGGCTTTACACGCAAAACCAAATCTAACCAACGCTTATCGGGATACCCTTCAATATTAAATTCTGTGTAAATTAGCGGAGCAATATCTAAAACATCTTGATAGCGAATGTGCCGCTCATCGGGACGAGGATGCACCGTAACACCATTTGCCCCAAAACGTTGCACATCTTGGGTTACTTTTACGATATTTGGGTTATTTCCCCCTCTTGCGTTGCGAAGTGTTGCAAATTTATTGATATTTACGCTTAACTTGGTCATATTGGGCAAAGACAAGAAATTTTTACAAAATAATGATAAAAATTTTACGAAAACAAACAGATTTTCGCATTTATTACAAGGAATACTCTTGGAGCAAACAAGACTGCTTCCACTTTACCAAAGATGAAAACTTGCCTCACTGGATAAGCCAAATTTTAGAATTTTGTAAAGATTGGCTAAGCGAAAAAGAAATTTTTAGTTTTCAAACTTCTGGCTCCACAGGAACACCCAAAACTATTCAGGCAAGCCGAAAGCAACTACGAGCTAGTGTAGCTCTTACGCAAAAAGCCTTTCAGCTCCAAGGAGGAGAAGTTACCTTGCTATGCTTACCTGCTGAATTTATTGCAGGCAAAATGATGCTTATCCGTGCAATGGAACTGGCTTGGCATATCATTTTACAAGAACCCCAAAGCAATCCTCTACAAAATTTGGAACTAAGCCGAAAAATTGACTTTGCCGCTTTTGTTCCTTTCCAAATGCAAAGTATTTTGGAACAAACACCTGAAAAAATTAACCGACTTTTTCATAAACGAAGCACTATTATTTTAGGGGGAGCAAGTCTTGCTAATTCTTTGGAAAAGAGCATTGAAAAGCTGAAAATTCCTATTTTTCACACTTACGGAATGACCGAAACCCTTTCACATATTGCTATCCGTGCTTTGAATGGAAAGGAAAAAAGCGATTTTTTTCAGGTTTTAGAGGGGGTAAAAGTTCGTTTAGATAAGCGAGGTTGCCTTTGTATTACTTCCCCAACTACTGATTTTCAGGAAATTATTACCAATGATATTGCTGAAATTTTACCCAATGATACTTTCAGAATTATAGGGCGAATGGATAATGTTATCAATAGTGGTGGAGTGAAAATTCAGTTGGAAATGGTGGAAAAGATTGTGGAAAAAGTTTTTGAAGCTGAAAATATCCACAATCGTTTTTTTTGCACAGGCATACCTGACGAAAAACTCGGACAAAAACTGGTACTTTGTGTGGAAAATGCTTGCTGGAATGTGGAAAAAGAAGAGAAAATATTAAATAAAATTGCTCAGCTCACTACCAACAAATATTATGTACCCAAATCTATTCTCTACAAAAGTCGTTTTGAACAAACTGCCACAGGCAAAATTAAAAGAATTTTGTAAATCACCAATCGGGTAAGTTTTTACTTGTAGGGCTGGAAGGTGTTTTTTTCTGAAAATATTTGCGTAATAGCTCTTGCTCTTGATTGGTAATTGCCTCTAAAAGTTCGTTCTGACTTTTATTTTCTTTGAAAATTGGTACTTCTACAATGGTATCAAGCGGTGTGGGCAAAGGCGAAGGGTTTGTCCTATCTTTCAAAGGAGGGGCATTTTTTTGAGCGATTTTTCTGAGTAGCTCGTAATTGAAGCGAGCATTTTCATTATTTTCTGCAAGATAAAGCGATTGTTTGTAGGCGTGCAAGGCTGAATCCAAGGCTTGGGGAGCGGTAAGAAAGATAATGTTCCCCATTTGAGCTTTAGCTTGCGACTGCCATTCTGCCGATTTGGTAGAACGAGCCAGCGAATCATAAAAACGCAAGGCTAAATTTTTCTGATTGAGTTCGTAATAAGCACTTGCCAAATTCCACAAGTTTTGCTCTTTTTGAGAAGAATCCAAAAGTGCAAGATGAAAAGTTTTTGAAATGATTTCTTTGGGCTGATTGTATAAATTCGCTAGTCCGCCTCTGATTTTATTTGCTTCTTCTACTCGTAGAGGCGAAAAGCCCCACACATAAAAGTAAATCCAGTAAAATGCCCCTAAACTTGCTAAAATAAGCAATGATGTACGTAATTTCTTATGAGAGGTACTCTTGGTTTCTTTCAAGGCACTAGGCTTTTACTTTTTTGGTTTTAAGCGTAGAGGTTTGGGTGGCAGTGGTTTTGATGGTCTGTTTTTTGGTAGTAGTATTGGAATCTGATGTAACTTTTTTAGTTTTTTTCTCGTTTTTGCTCAAATCCTTTTCTTGAAAATTATTTTCTTGCTTTGCGGTACTTTTTACAACTTTCTTCGCTTTTGGCTCTTGTTTAGAGGGGTGTTCATTTTCTTTTACGATATTTTCCTGCTTTTGGGGTGTCTCTGTATTATTCTGTTCGCTTTCATTGGTTTCGGAAGTGAAAAATATATTTTTTCCATCAAAGAGGTCTTTCCGCATATCAAATAAAAAATTCACAAATTTTTCTTCGCTCACAATAATTCTTACAGGAAAGAGAAAAGGTAATTTATAGGCTTCTCGTAAAAAATTTTTAACGGTATTATCGCTCAATTCCTGAATCGCCTGGGTACGCTCTTCTACAAATTTCTTGATAGCAGGCAGGTGCTTTAATAACTCTTTCATAAAGATTTACTTTTAAGAAAACGTTTTCAAAATTTTCGCAAAGGTAGAAAACTTTTCTGAAAATCTCAAATGAAAAAACACTTTGAA
>NZ_JBRCWE010000113.1:0-52631 GCF_053497555.1 Raineya sp.
CCTTTGGGGTCTTCAATAATAAAACGACTTTCCTGATATTGAGCAGTTAGGCTCACTATTAGGCTGGATTTGGAAATAATCGGATAATTTACGTTTAGATGTAAGCCGTGAACAGCCTGCACTTTTACATCATCGGGGCTATCGGTAACATTGTTGTAGTTGGGGTCGTTGCGGTAAGGTTCGCCTTTTTTAGATTTGATGCTGAAAGGTCCTTGTACTTCGTAGCCACCTCCATAGAGCTTGGTAGGCGTGAGATTTTGCACTTTCTGCGTACAATAACGCTTTACCCCCGAACCAATATCCCCATAACCGCTGAAATCATCATCAACAGGCGGAGCATCTACATCAGTGCTATCTTGAGCATAGGAAAAACCTACCATAAAAAGCATTGTAAGAAGCAATAAAATTTTACGCATAAGCATTTATCGTTTAGGTTGTAAAAAACGTTTTGGTTTTCGCAATTTAACAAATATTTGAAAAATGCAAGTTTATTTTTCAAAAAATTTCCATTTCAAGAGCTATTCAATCAAATCGGCGGTAATTTTTGCCGAAGAAAGGCACAAAGGAATCCCCCCGCCCGGATGCACGCTACCGCCCACGAAATACAAATTTTTGATTTTTTTTGAAAAATTAGCGTGTCTTAAAAACGCCGCATAACGATTATTGGAACTATTGCCATACAAAGCCCCTTGCGTACTAAATGTTTTAGCTTCAATGCTCCGAGGTTCTAAAATGCCTTCTACTTCTATGAGTGGCTCTATTTCAGTTTTGAGCAAGCGGCTCAGTTTGGTTAAAATATTTTTTCGGGCTTCTACGATAAGTTTATCCCAATCTTGCCCTGTGTTGTTGGGGGTGTTTATCATCACAAACCAAGTTTCTGCACCTTGGGGGGCATCGGTAGGCTCGTATTTTGAGCCAATATTTACGTATATGGTGGGGTCGTGGTAGATAGTTTTTTTCTGAAAAATATGCTCAAATTCAGCTTGATAATCTTTGCTGAAAAAAATATTATGCAAACGCAATTCAGGAAAAGTTTTACCTATTCCCCAATAGAAAATCAGTGCCGAACTGGACTTGGGTTGCTCCAAAATTTTGATAGGTGCAGGTACATCGGGCAGTAAATACTTATAGGTTGCCACTATATCCATATTGCTCACCACTACATCAAAATTGCGTTTTTCGCCTTTCACTACAATCCCTACTGCTTTTTGGTTTTCAAGCCAAATGCGTTCTACTTTGCTTTGCAAATGAAACTGCACCCCTAAATCTTTGGCAAGTTGTACCAAACTCTGCGTAATAGCATACATTCCTCCTTTGGGAATAAAAGCTCCGATATTATGCTCTAAATGAGGAATAATAGTGAGCGTAGCAGGTGTTTCGTAAGGGTTGGAGCCGTTGTAAGTGGCAAAACGATTAAAGAGTTGCACCAAACGCTTATCCGTGAAAAACTCGCTATTCGCTTCGTGCATTGTCTTGAAAATTTCCAGCTTATGCAGGTTTTTATAGCCTTTGAAAGCATCGGCACAAAGCCAAGTATTTATTTTATGCAAAGACCTTTTCAGAAATAAATTTGCCGTGATTTCGTATTTTTTGGCACTTTTTTGCAGGTATTGCAAGATTTTTTCAGCTTTTTCACCTGTTTTGGCTTCTACTTCTTGGGCAAAACGTTTTTTATCAGCAAAGGCTTCTAAAATAGTGCCGTCTTCGTAAAAATACTTGCAAACAACCTCCAATTTTTGATAAGAAAAATACTGCTTAATATCTTTTTGGGCAACTTGGAAAAGTTCCTCTACAAAATGAGGCATTGTAAAAAGCGAAGGACCTGCATCAAAACGATACGCTCCCAACCGAATTTCCGAAAGCTTCCCCCCCAAATAATCGTTGGCTTCAAAAACCTCTACGGCATAGCCCTTACAAGCCAAACGAATGGCTGTGGCAATCCCTGCAATGCCTCCTCCAATGATACAAGCGGTTTTCTGCATAGTTTTTCACCAATAAACTGAAAGCAAGATTTTTTGTTTTGGCAAAATTAAAGGCTTGTGCAAAAATTTGTATTTTTGCGAGCAAATTTTTCTAAAAAGCTATGAACAAACAGCATCAGGAGGAATGGACGGAAGTCATTTCTCCAAAAACAAAATGGTTTGATATAAATCTTTCCGAATTGTGGCGTTATCGCGACCTGATAGTGCTTTTTGTGTATAGAGATTTTGTTGCTATCTACAAGCAAACCATTCTCGGACCGCTTTGGCATATTATTCAGCCACTTTTTACGACTATTGTGTTCTCAATCATTTTTGGTAATATCGCCAAAATACAAACCGATGGCATACCGCATTTCCTTTTTTACCTTTGTAGCATTACCATTTGGAATTATTTTGCAAGCTCTCTCAATAGCACTTCTAATGTTTTTGTTAGCAATGCAGGTATTTTCGGGAAAGTGTATTTTCCTCGTCTTACGGTGCCTGTGGCGAATGTGATTTCAGGTTTTTTAGCTTTTGGAATTCAATTTGTACTATTTTTAGGGGTTTATTTGTATTTTTGGCTTTGGCAAGGTAATACAGCCATTCAGCCAAATTGGTATATTTTACTGGTGCCAGTGTTTGCTTTCAATATGGCTCTTTTGGGCTTGGGAATGGGAATTATTGTTTCTTCGCTTACAACCAAATACCGCGACCTTACACACGCCGTTGGTTTTGGGGTGCAGCTGCTGATGTACGTTTCAGGGGTTATTCACCCGCTTTCGTATATTTCTGAAGAAAAGCGTTATTTAGTGCTTCTCAACCCTATTTTCAGCATTGTAGAGGGTTTTCGTTTTGCATTTTTTGGTCAAGGCGTTTTTGAAATTACGATGCTTTTGTATAGCTTGGCGGTGAGTGCAGTTATTTTCTTGATAGGCGTAGCGTTGTTTCATAAAGTAGAAAAAAACTTTATGGATACGGTGTAAGGTTGTAAAAAGTAAGAAAGTAACTGTTTAGGTCTAATTTGTAGTATAGAAACAGGAAACAAGATACAGGAAACAGGATTTTAGAAATAGATGTCTGACAGAAAAAATGAGAGATAAAGCCCTAAAAGGTTTGAGCCTCAAACATTAAACTTCTTGAACATAAATAATTACGCAGAAAAAGAACTTTCAAACCCCCAAACTTCAAAACTTTCAAAAGGCATAAACACAAAATCAATGAAAAAATACGAAATTTTAGGCAATAACGATACTCGTTCGGGCTTTGGGGCAGGTCTTCTGGAAATTGGCAAGCAAAATGCTGATGTAGTAGCTCTCTGTGCCGACCTGACTGGCTCGCTGAAAATGGACGCTTTCCAAAAGCAATTCCCTGAACGTTTTTTTCAGGTAGGCATTGCCGAAGCCAATATGATGGGCATCGCGGCAGGGCTGGCTATCAGTGGTAAAATTCCTTATACAGGCACTTTTGCCAATTTTTCTACAGGCAGAGTATATGACCAAATCCGTCAATCTATTGCTTACTCTCACAAAAACGTAAAAATCTGTGCCTCACACGCAGGCGTAACCTTGGGCGAAGATGGGGCTACTCATCAGATTTTGGAAGATATTGGAATGATGAGAATGCTTCCGGGAATGGTGGTTATCAATCCTTGCGACTACAACCAAACCAAAGCCGCAACCATTGCTATTGCCGAACATTATGGACCCGTATATCTGCGTTTCGGCAGACCCAAAGTGCCTATTTTTATTCCTGAAAATATGCCCTTTCAGATAGGAAAGGCTTTATTGCTACAAGAAGGCACCGATGTAAGTATTTTTGCCACAGGGCATTTGGTATGGAAATCTTTGCAAGCCGCAGAAATACTTGCTCAAAAAGGTATCAGTGCCGAAGTTATCAACATTCATACTATCAAGCCCTTGGATACAGAAGCTATTTTAGATTCTGTTGCTAAAACCCGTTGTGTGGTAACCGCCGAAGAGCATCAGCGTTTTGGCGGCTTGGGTAGTGCCATAGCCGAACTTTTAAGCCAAAAAATGCCTGTTCCGCAAGAGTTTGTTGCTGTAAATGATAGCTTCGGCGAAAGCGGCACCCCTGACGAGCTAATGAAAAAATACGGATTGGATACCTCTAATGTTGTAGAAGCCGTAGAAAAAGTTTTACAGCGAAAAAAGTAAATTCAAACAGATAAAATTGAACCTCAAACAAAAGCATAGCCAACTTATCAAGCAAAAAGCCGCTGAATTTGGCTTTGATTTTTGTGGTATTGCCCAAGCCGAATTTTTAGAAAAAGAAGCTCCCCGCCTTGAAGAGTGGCTCAAACGAAATATGCAAGGCGAAATGAGCTATATGGCAAACCATTTTGATAAAAGGCTCAACCCAAAGCTTTTGGTAGAAGGAGCAAAATCTGTTATTTCTTTGCTACTCAACTACTTTCCCAACCAAGATTTAGCCCAAAAAAATGCCGATAACTTCAAAATTTCTAAATATGCCTACGGCGAAGATTATCACTTCGTAATGAAACGTAAACTAAACGAGCTACTAAATTTTATACGAGAACATATCGGCGAAGTAAATGGCAGAGCTTTTGTAGATTCGGCTCCTGTAATGGATAAAGTTTGGGCAGAGCGTAGTGGCTTGGGCTGGATTGGTAAGCATAGCAATCTGATTAACCGAAAAATAGGTAGTTTCTTTTTCATTGGCGAGCTTATTGTAGATTTAGAACTGGAGTACGACTCGCCCACTGGCGACTATTGCGGTACGTGCAAGCGTTGCTTGGAGGCTTGCCCCACCGAAGCCATTGTAAGCCCTTATGTGGTAGATGGTAGCAAGTGCATTTCGTATCTTACGATTGAGCTAAAAAACGAAATCCCACAAGAATTTCGTGGGAAAATGGAAAATTGGATTTTTGGCTGTGATATTTGCCAAGATGTTTGCCCTTGGAACCGCTTTGCCAAACCTCATCAAACACCCGAATTTGAGCCTAATGAGCCTCTGAAAGCTATGCAGAAAAAAGATTGGTTAGAAATTACGGAAGAGGTTTTTGCAAAAGTCTTTCCCAAATCGGCAGTGAAAAGAACAAAAATAAAAGGCTTGCAACGGAATATCCGTTTTACAAGCCTTGAATAAAAAAAACAAAACTTTTAGGAAAGCACCATTTTGAACTGATTGTTGAGAACTTGATGATACTTGGTAAATTTTAGATAGCACCAACGCCGCAAATCTTCGCGTTCGGTGGGCTTGAGTTGTGCCAGAGCCTTGCGTAGCTCTTTCTCAAACAATATTTTATCAAAACTCACTTTCTCTAAAATCATCTTAAAATACTCTAACATAGGCGTTAAATTTTGAAACAATGAACAAAAGTTTTAGTTTGCGTTGAATTCGCCGTAACATTGTTTCATAGGCAAATGTAGTTTTGTTTGGATTGCTAAAATAAGTAGAAAAAAACAAACTTCCAAATGTTTTCCCAAAAAAGTTCAAAAAAAACTTGGATAAAGACTATTTTTCAGTTATTTACATTCTTAGCGATTTTGCAAGGCTATTCGCAAGAAATACGCATAGAAATTGCCCGCAAGAAAATCAAACAAAATGAATTTTTGCAAATCCGTGTGTTATCAAATTATGAAGATTTCAAAGGGGTAGAAGGATTTCCCGACCTGAAAGATTTTGAAAAAACTTTTCAAGTAAATTTGGAATACACCAGCGATAAAGGGGAAACTTGGAAAGGCATAGAGCAAAACTACAAAGCCCTGAAAGTAGGCAAATTCAAAATTCCAACTTTTGAAATAAAAGTTGGAACTAAAAAACAAACGTTCAAAGGAGAAGAGATTTTGGTAGAAGAAGCCCCCGAAAATACCGAAACAGACTTACTCTTACAACTGGAAGAAGAAAGCCGAGAAGAAGATTTGATAGGGCTGGGCAAATTGCAAAATGTATTTGTTGCCCTTACAGCAAACACCAAAGAAGTATTTGTAGGGGAGGAAATCAATCTGAATTTTGCTTTATACGTTGCCAAAAATGCCCCCATAGCATTGGATTTATACGATTTGGATAGGCAAATCAGTCAGATTGTTCGGCAAATCCATTTACCCAAATCATGGCAAGAAAGTTATGGGCTGGATAGTGTAAGCACCGATGAAATTATTTTGGAAAAAAGAACTTACAAACGCTACAAGTTTTTTCAGAGTGCTTTTTACCCTACCGAACCTCTGCTTTGGAATATCCCTGCTTTGGAAATCAAAGTTTTGGATAAAGAAAAAGAAAAGCTACTTTCATTGCGAAGCAATCCTCTTTCTATCTTGATAAAGCCTCTACCCAAAAATATCAAAACCCTTACAGGAAGACTGCAAATGCAGGAAATTATCACCTATCTCAAAATTCAGACAGGGCAAAGTGTAAATTACCAAATCAACATTGTGGGCAATGCCAACTTTGCAAGGCTCAACTTGCAAGCCCCCAGTAGCAACAACTTTTTAGAATTTTATGCTACTGCCACCGAGCAAACCTTACGGAAAATGCCTTCGCAAATTATTGGTGTAAAATCGTTCAAATATACCATTTTAGTCAAAAAGCCGGGCAAATATCCGCTCAAAAATTACTTTTTTCTACCTTATTTCAACCAAGAAACAAAAAAAATGGATACGCTACGCTCTAAATTAGTCTTGGAAGTAAGTGGCAACCCTTTGGAATTTTCCTCGTTAGAAAATAGTGAGCTACAATCTTGGATTGAAAAAGCCGATGATACCCCTATGCAAATGCGTACTTACTCGCGTACGCGTTGGATAGCCACTGGCTTGCTTGTACTACTTTTTTTGGTGGTTTTGTACAAGGTCTTATCTACTTTCAAAGAGTAGTTTTTGTTTCTTGCAAAAACACTTGCCCAAAGCAATATAATTTTGTAGATTTGCTTTTTCAAAAAATATGCAAACACCGCTTATGTATGGAAGAGGCTATCAAACATATAGAAACTTTGCCCGAAAGCAGTGAGCTTAAATCCGCCCCTGATACCATTTTGCCCGAAAATACGCAAAACGCCCCCGAAATTGAGCCAAACACGCAAATTACAGAAACTACTGATAGCATTTCTGAAAAGCCCCCTGTTTTAGACCTTTTTGAAGAAGCCTTACAGAAAAATGATAATTACCAATCGGGCTTTTGGAATGGCTATTTTGGGCTTTCCAAAGATACTTTGGAAACTTATCTTTCTGAAAAAGGACGCTACGATAAAATTTTTGACCAACTGCTTTACCAAGAAACCTTATTGCAGGAAAATCTGCAAAAAATAGCCAATCATAAGCAAAAATACCAAGATACATTCGGCGAACTTACACAAATCAATTATCAGTTAGATTACCAAATCAATCTCAGGCAAAGACGCGGCGAAGAACTTGCCGAAACCGAAAAGCAAATTCAAACTTACAAAACCGAAAGAGAAAATTTACGCAACAACAATTCATTTTTAGGAGGTATTTTGTTTTTGCTGGCGGCAATCGTATTTATTGCAGGCGATTTGATTATCTCTCACGAAATTGTTGCTTATGCCCTCAATATCAAAAACAACGTAGAAGCTTGGGCTTTTGCCGTAGGTTTGGCAATGGTTTCGGTGCTTCTCAAACCTGCCTACGACAGACTAATAGAATACCCCTATCTGGAAGATAAAACTCTGCGTTCCAAACGGGTATATCTGATTTTCAAGATTTTGGTGGTTATTTTTACCATTGTTACGCTTTGTATTTTGGGTTATTTTCGCTATGAAGCCTACCGAGCCGACCAGCTCAAAAATAGCCTCAATAGCACCATTCTCTCGATACAAGAAGAGGAAAGTTCGCAAAACTTGGCACTCATAGAAGAACTTTCTCGCAAAACCGAAAAACTAAGCCAAGATTTGGTGCAAAGTCCTTCGGGAATGTGGGCTTTTGTACTTTCGGGTGTAATGTTTGCCATTGCAGGAGCTATCTGCTTGGGTATTGCTTTCCCGATAATTGTGGCATACATCAGGATTTGGTTTCAAATTCCTATCAAACTGCGTAAATTGCAAAAAATTCGTGCCTCACAGCTTAGTAGCGTAGAAGAATTGGAGCAAATCATCAGTGAGCAAACAGCCATTGCCGAAGCCAAAAAAAGCCAATTGGAAGCTCTTGGAAATTTGGAAGAATTGCAAAAACAAAGACAAGAAATTGCTGATACCATTCTTAAACTCAAAAAAGATTTGCATACTTGCAAAGTAGAACTCCAAATTTATGAACTCAATTTGGGTTATGAAAAGGGGCAACACGCTTTCAAATTGGAAGAAAATAAAAAGCAAGAACAAACACAAAATTCAGAAAACCTTGCCAAAGAACTCACAAGCCTTCAAGAAAACTTAAACGGCAATGGGAAAGCAAACCTTCAAGAGGTTTTGGAAAAGGAAGAACAGAAAGAAAATACAGAAAACGCGGAGCCCAAAGAAGAAGTTGTAAGTGAAAGCACAACCGAAGCACCCCAACCCAATCGTACCATTAGCAGTAAAGTTTTAAGCAAAATTAGAAAAAAATAAATCTCACTTTCCCGATGAAATCCTTGCTTACTACGTGGTTAGCTATATTTTGTTTGTGTTCTGTTTTTTTGAGTTCTTGCGGTGGAAACCATCAGCCTTTGCAACAGCTTAGCCCGCCCAAACCCTCACCCAATATTTATTCGCTGATTTTCATAGATAAAACCGTAAGCGTGAGCCTGAAAGAAAATTTTACACGCGAAAAATACGAAAAAGCCCTACAAACCATTGTTCAGCAAAATATTCGCCAGAAAGGTGATAAAATTGAAGTCTATTTTCTGCACGAAAACACCTCGCAGGCACGCGTATTTGCAATGCAGTGCAAAGCAGAAATGAAAGACACCACAGGGCTGAATCCTACGGATATTAAATCTATCAAAAATGCTTATCAGGTAAGTTTGAAAAAAGAAAAAAACAAAATGCAGCAGCGTTGTATAGAGGCTCTTTTAGATGATAACATCACCGAAACCAAGCAATACACCGATATATGGGCAATTTTGACTATTATTGATAAAAAAAATGCTAAAAAACCCGAAAATTCGCTCCTGAAAGTTTTTATACTCAGCGATATGGTAGAAAGTATGCCCGGTTTGGAACGCCGAGATTTTTACAAAAGACCGCCTTTCAGTAGGCAAGAAGCCGAACAATGGGCAGAAAAAGATGTCAAGCGTTTCACTGATATTGATTTGAGTGATGTAGAGATATTTTACGTTTTACCTCATTCACCTTTAAGCACTACCAACCAAAACAATCCGAATGTTTTGTATTATTGGGAAAAAATGCTTGCCAAACTCGGCTTAGAAGAGCTAAAAGAGTGGAATGTTGAATAATTTTATTACAAAAATTTTGAGCCTTATGCCCAAATTTTATTTGCTATATCTATCGCTTTTTGTTTTTTTGCAGTGCAAAGCACAAGAAACTGCCCAAAACTCTGCGGATACGCTTGCATATCCTTGGCTCAAACCCTCGCTGAACTATGTGCAGTATTACCAAAGAGATGTTTTTGCGTATTTGTATTACAAATGGAAATTAGCTTCCAAAGAAAAATTTTCGGTGGTTTTTTTGGGCGATTCGCACCTGCAACAAGGTTCTTACCCCGATGCTTTCCGCAAACGCTTGCAAGCTACTTTGGGTAATGGCGGCAAAGGTTTGCTGACAGCTTTTTCTGCCGCAAATACCTATTCCAATGCCGACTACAAAACCACTCACGAAGGCAAATGGCAATACACAAAAAGTTTTATGAATACACTCAAATTGCCTTTGGGTGTTTCGGGAATGAGTGTGCGTACTGAAAAACTGCCTGCTTCGCTTGCCTTTTCTTTCAAAGAAAATCTAAATGCCGAAAACAACTTACTTACCATTTTTTGCAAAAAAAGTCCCGAAAGTTTTGATATCAAGCTCATTATTGACGAAGCACACACAATTCAAGTTTCCACCGATAGCATCAACGATAATCCTTTTATTCGTATTACTATCCCACCCGTGAAACAAAGTTTGCGTTTGGAATTGGAAAAAAATCGTGAAAATCAATGGTTTTTTGAATTTTATGGAATGATTTTAGAAAATAGCCAAAACAAAAATGCTATTCTACACAATGCAGGCGTAGGAGCGGCAAAATACAGCTCTGTGCTACGCAAAGACCTCTTGGCAGAGCAACTCCCCTACTTCAATCCTGATTTGATTGTGCTGGATTTTGGCACCAACGATTATCTGTATGATGATAAAATCGCTTCTAATTTAGAAAGTCAAATTCGTGAGATTATCGCAAAAATTCGTAAAATAAGCCCCGATGCAGTCATTTTGCTCACTACTGCCCAAGATTTGTATTGGCGAAAAGTGAATATTAAATCGGGGCTTGCCTTTTCGGAACTCATACATAAAATTGCTTCTGAAACGAAATGTCTTGTCTATGATTGGTATTGGGTAGCAGGTGGGCAAACTGTGATGAGAGATTGGCTCAAAGCTGGGTTTGCTCTGCCTGATATGGTTCATCTCAACGCCAAAGGCTATACGCTGAAAGGAAATTTGTTCTTTGAAGCACTGCTCAATAGCTTCCAATATTTTGAAAAAAATTCCAAACAGCCCCAATTGGTGCTTAATGTGGATAGCCTCAAACAAGAGCAAGCTCATTTCCAACAGAAAAGTATTTTTGCCTATGGCTACTCGGCAAGTAATATCAAAAAGCCTGTAAAACCCAAAGATAGCACCGAAAAAAACAAAACCATTCTACCTGTAAAAAATCAGCCTAAACCCAAAAATATTACTTATGTCGTAAAACAAGGGGACACACTTTTTGCAATAGCTCAAAAGTATAAAGTGAGCGTATCGCAACTGCAAACTTGGAATAAGCTCAACGATAGTAATTTGCGTATTGGGCAAGAGTTAATCATTCAGCTTGAAAAATAAAATTTTCCTTTTTGCTTTTCTGGTAAAATTTTCCTATCATTACACCAAAAAACATAAACCATTCTGAAAATTATGAGCATACAATTAGATAAAAAAACAGGCATTAACCTTTCCAAAGGAAGCAAGATTTCTTTGGAAAAAGAAGGTAAAAAGCTAGAAGAAGTTTGTGTAGGTCTGAATTGGGGTGCTATCAAAAAATCTATTTTATTCAATCTTATCAAACAAACCGTAGCCGTAGATTTGGACGGAAGCGTAACGACTTATGATGAAAATAAGCAAATCGTAGAAACCGTGTATTATAGAAAGCTACGCTCCAAAGATGGGGCTATTGTACATAGCGGCGATGATAGAGATGGCGATATTTACGGAGATGATGAATTGGATAACGAAGTGATAGAAATTAACCTCAGTAAGGTCAATCCGAAGGTGAAGTACATTGTTTTCTACCTCAACTCTTACAACGGACAAGACTTCTCCGAAATCCCATATTCCAAAATTCGTATTTTTGAAGGCAATAGCAAAAGAGTAGATTCCGTGTTTGCAACTTTCAACCTTTCTGCCGAAGAAGCCTTTAAGAAACACATTTCAATGGTTTTGGGCAAACTCACTCGCAAAGAAAACGGACAATGGGAATTTACTGCTATCGGCGAGGCTGTACCTACCAAAAACATAGACGAAACCATTTTACACATTCAAAAACATTACCTCAATTAAATTTAACCCCCGAATGCTGAAAAAATGGCTCAAACGCGTTGGCATAGGAATACTGATTTTGTTTGTATTTCTATCCGCTTTGCCTTATGTTTTCCCTACACGTCAATTTCCTCATTTTTTAGAGCAAAAAAGCTATTTTCCTGAAAGTAAATTTATTGAAATAGACCGAGTTTGGTTGCATTATAGAGTATTTGAGCCTTCACAGAAGCCACAAGGTAGTATTTTATTCATTCACGGCTTTTCAGGTTCTACTTTTTCGTGGCGAAAGAATATCAAGTTTTTTCAGGAAAATGGCTTTCAGGTGCTTTGTGTTGATTTGCCTGCCTTTGGATTTAGCGACAGACAAGTAGAGCATTGGAATTTGAGCAATGAACGAAAAATAAAAATTCTTTGGCAATTGGCTACGCTCATCAATGCTGAAACACGCTGGCACTTGGTAGGGCATTCTATGGGGGCGAGCTATGTGTGGAATATGGCTATTTACCAGCCTGAAAAAGTTGGAAAAGTGCTTTGCGTGGGCGGCTTGCCGAGTAAGTTTCGTTCTGCTCGGAGTGCAGGAATGTCTTTACTGCTCAAATACCCCCCTATCAAGCGTTGGATAAAAGTGATTGCAGAAAACTTTTATTACAAACCCAAAAAGTTCCAAGAATTATTAGCTTCCGCCTATTCGCAAAAACCCAATAACGAAGATGTAGAGGGCTATTTAGCCCCTTTTGAAATTCAAGGTACAACCGAAGCCATTGTAAGCACTTTTGAAAATGCCCCCACCGATACGCTCAATAGCTCGGCGGGTTATCAGGATTTTAGAGGCAAATTGGCACTTGTTTGGGGCGAAAACGATTTGTGGGTAAAAAAATCGCTAGCGGAGGATTTTATCCAAAAATATCCTTTCGTTCCTTTGCAAATTATTCCACAAGCAGGGCATTGCCCAATGGAAACCCAAGCCGAAGTGTTTAACAAAATTCTGTTGGAGTTTTTGCGTAAGTGATAAGCTCAAAAACTCTAAGTTTGACAATTCAAATTCCTGTTTCTTATTTCCTTCTTCCCAAAGACTATACTACTCTACCCCTGTTTTTACTTTTTGTATCCACTCGTAAATGGTTTCTGCTACTTGTGGGTTAAAATCTTTTTCTCTTTGCTCACCATTTTGCAGAGCCATTCGGTGATCGGTACGGCTAATTTTAAGAAAAGTAGCTTTGCGAGGGTGGTGCTTATTGACAATTTCAGCAATAAGTTGATGTTCTTTTTCCATAGCCGCTCTATCTTGCTCTCCCCAAAGTGAAAGGACAAATCCATCGTATTCTTTCCAAATTTGAGCAATATTAGCTTCGGTAAGTTGATGCCAATAGGCAGGTGCCCGAAAAGCAAAACGGCGTAAAAAGTCTTTACAATCAGGATTTTGCCTTATTACACTATCCATATTTTGCTTTTGAATAAAAAACCGCACACTGCAATCGGTAACGGTTTTTGTCCATTCTTCTACATCTTCCCAATCCTCACCTTTTTGTAAAGCAATATGCCTGCGAGAATCAATGAGGTAATTCACCCAATTCTGCCCGATAGTTCCAAAAACCACGACTCCTTTGGCTTTTTCGCGTTTGGCTACAATAGGAGCAATCACTCCACCAAGGCTATGCCCAACCACAAAAATATTGTCTTTATCTACAAATGGGTAACTTTGCAGAATTTTCAAAGCATCAGAAAAATGTTTAATTTCTGTTTGCCAATCCATTTTTTCGCAATCAATGCCTTGGCTATCCCCTACACCTGATTTTTCTACTCGCATTGTTACGATATTGTGTCGGCTTAGTAGGCGAGCAATCTGAACGTGTCCGTAGGTGGTATCAAAGGGCGTATCGATAGGAAAGCAAGCTACCCCTTGCACAAATAACACCGCAGGGTGCTTACCTGTTTTCATTGGCGAGGTAATAATAGTACGCAAAACAGCATCTTGGGTGGGAAATTCATCGTATAAAACCTTGAAATAAGCTGTAGAATTTTCTTGGGGCGTTTCTTCTAAAATAGGTTTGAGCGTAAAAATATGTTGTTTTCTGCGTACTACAATACTAATTTCCTCACGAGGATTTCTACTTCTGACAATCTTTGCCAAGTCCATTTGGTTGGCAGGCTTGATGCCCTCTAAGGTTAGAATTTCATCTCCTACTTGCAAACCTGCTTTTTCGGCGGCAGTTTGGGGTAGAATTCGGGTAATAAGCAATTTGTTTTCTTTATTTTCAGTTTCAACCCCTAAAAAAGCTCTTCTTGAAAGTTTTTGCGTAAAAGCATTTTCTCCCAGCACCATTCCCCAAAGGCTGAAAATAAGCCAATATGTTTTCATTGTTTTTGATATTTTACAGAAAAACGAAACTTGCAGTCGTGTTATTATTTTTGTTCTAAAAATTTTTTGACCATTTCACGGGCTTTTTGCAGGGTTTCTTCCAAATCTTCGTTCAGTAAAACTACATCAAAGCGATTTTCAAAAGACATCTCATATTCGGCTTTGGCAAGGCGGGTTTCCAGCGTAGCATCGGTTTCGGTTTGGCGTTGCAGAAGTCTTTTACGTAGCTCTTCTACGGATTTTACTTTCACAAAAACCGCCAGTGCCTTATCTCCATAATACTCCTTAATTCGCAAGCCCCCTACTACATCAACATCAAAAATTACGTGTTTGCCTTCGTTCCAGATGCGTTGAATTTCTGATTTCAGTGTGCCATAATAAGCCCCTGGATACACCTGCTCCCATTCTACAAACTCCTCGTTCCGAATTTTTTGTTCAAATTCTTCTTTGCTCATAAAATAGTAATCCTTGCCGTGTTCTTCGGTTCTGCCTCTACGCGGACGCGTACAAGCCGAAATAGAATAACCCAAATTGGGTATTTCCTGAACCAAATGTTTTACAATAGTGGTTTTCCCCGAACCCGAAGGAGCAGAAAAAATAATGAGTTTGCCTTGATGATTGGACATAGTGGATTTTTTAAGGTTTTAACCAATCGCTTTGCGGTTTTACAATAAGACGGGCATTGTTATATGCCATTTTTAATGTTAAACAAGTTCTGGCAGTATAGGTTTTTTCATCTATTTTGTGAGTAACTAATGCTAAATCAGGGTTAGGCGAATTTGGTGTAAGATACAAGGGTAAAAGTAGCTGTATGCGATTATTGTAAAATTGAGGAATAGCTATTTTGTAATTTGTTTTTACTCTCTTTTTGGTTTCATCAATAGCCCCCTGCAACCTCATTCTCATTTCCGACTCGCCCTGCCTTTTAAGAAAATCGGGGAAGCGTTCCATATTATCCTGAATGATATGATCTAAATCTGGAATAAGTTCGCAACGTGGGTTAAAAATTAAATCCTCTGGCTTTTCAAAATAATTTGCAACTTCTGGAAGTGAATTTCCAAAAAATCTTAATAACTCGTTATTGCTTTTTTTGTAAAAAGCCTTAAAGAAATAAGGCGTTTTTTCCGGATTTTTATGAGTTTCAAAAAAAGCAAAAATATCTTCTAAATTGCTGGTAACTAAACCTGTATTAAAGCAGGCATATTTATTATCGGTGGTATAAGCTATTTTTTTTTCGTATTTAAGACGGCGAAAAGTATGCTCCAAATAATTTTTCAGAATAGAATATTTTTTTTCATTAGGATTATCAAAATCCCATACTTCTTTATCAGCCAGATTTTCAGCTAAAAATGATATTTTTTTATCAAACTCGTGAAAATAAGCAAAATTAAATAGTTCTGTCTTTTTTTTGTCAAACAAATCCATTTTCCCACATATTTATAGCATAGACTTGACTAAAATAAAAATAGAACTGTGGCAGCCAACACAGTTCCTAATGTATCTTTTTATCTAACATATGTTTGCATAGATAGACCTATGCTGTCTAATATTGAGCTTTTATATATGAAGCTGCGTATAGACTTATTAAATCTTCGTATTTTTTTTATATAACGCAAATATCGTACTAAAAAACAAAATTTACAAATTTTTTCAAGAAAATTTTTGTCAGTTTTTCATCACCAGCCATTTACCCAAATCTTTGAAAGAAACTTTTTTACCATACATCAAGATGCCTATCCGATAGATACGAGCCGCAAGCCAAGTAATAAGTAGAAAACCCGCCACGAGCAAAAACATTGAAAGAGCAATTTCCCACACAGGCACACCCGCAGGAATACGCACCATCATCACAATAGGCGAGGTAAAGGGTATCATTGAAAGCCAAAAAGCTAAATTGCTATTGGGTTCATTGATAATGGCTTGTGCAAGTACAAAAGCTATAATCAGCGGCAACGTAACAGGAAGCGTAAATTGCTGGGCGTCAGTTTCGTTATCCCCTGCCGAGCCTATTGCCGCAAACAAAGCACTATACAAAAGATATCCACCCACAAAATAGAACAAAAAACTCGCTAAAATCAAAGGCAAATTGAGCGTAGCAAAAGCATTACCGATTTTTTCAAAAGGTATTTCCTTTTCGCTTTTGCCCTCGACTTTTTCCAAATCGTTGCTTGCTACTTTTTGCACTTTTTCCAAAGTATTTTCTGAAACTTTCTTTTTCAAGAAAACACTGCTTGCCACGCTGGAAAGTGCAAAAGAAAGAATTATCCAAAGCAAAAACTGCGTAAGCCCTACCCCTGCCACACCGATAATTTTCCCAAGCATCAGTTGTATGGGTTTTACCGAAGAAACCATTACTTCTACAATACGATTGGTTTTTTCTTCAATTACACTACGCATTACTTGCACGCCATAGAGCAATACCGACATATAAATCAGCAGAGCCGCAATAAAGCTCACCGCAAATACTACCCCACTATTACTTTCTTTGCCCTCTTGGGTTTCGGTAGTGATGCTCACACGAGCTTTGGTTTTTTCTAAATCTTCTTGCTTAATACCCAAAGCCTGCATACGCTCCTCACGAATAATTCGTTCCAGTTCCTCTTTGATGTACATTTCGGTTTCCATACTAATATTTTTTTTGCTAATCATTCGGAAACCTTTGGGTTCTTGCAAGGTCATTTCGGGAATAATAAGCAAAGCATAAGCCTTTTCATTAGCTTCAAAATTCTTGCGAGCCTCACTCACTTCTCCTTGTACATAAGCAAACTTAATTTTCCCACCTTCTTTCATTTTTTGGGCAAAAAAATTGCTTTTATCTAAAACTTGAATGGTTTTGTCTTCCTGAAAAAGAGAGGAACGAGCCAAAATAGCAGGAATAACCATTAAAGCGGCAAAAAGAATAGGTGTCAGGAAAGTCATAATAATAAAGGACTTCTTACGCACTCGCACCCAATACTCTCGCTGAATGATTAGCCAAATTTTATTCATAGCAGACTTTTTATGAGAAACGTTTTTGTTGTAGCTTTGTTGTAAATGAAGGCAAAAATAAGAAAAAATCACAAAATCTACTTATCCGAGTATTTTTTAGAAACTGCTCTAAATCTTACATTTCAAATTTTAAGCCTTGATAAACAAATGATGAAGTTTTTGTAAAAATTTTTTTAGCACCAAATTTCTGCTTAATTTTGCATTAAAAATTTGCAATTTATGGCAGTAAAAACACTCCAAAGAGTTCTCATTGCTGATGATGACCCCGATATTGTAGAAATGTTACAATACAATCTCAAGAAAGAGGGGTACGAGGTCAAAACTGCCAGCAATGGTAAAGAAGCCATAGAAAAAGCCCTTTCTTTTCAGCCGCACCTGATACTAATGGATATAATGATGCCACAAATGGACGGCATAGAGGCAAGTCGGATTATCAAAGAAACCCCCGAAATTGCTGAAACCTATATTATGTTCCTTACAGCTCGCTCCGAAGAATACTCCGAAATTGCCGCCTTTGATATTGGGGCTGATGATTATATCGTAAAACCTATCAAGCCACGTGCCTTGATGAGCCGTATCGCTTCTGTTTTTCGCAGAGAAAACAAAAAAAATAAAACTGATGAAGTTTTGGAAGTAAATGATTTGATTATAGACAAACGAAGCTATACCATTACACAAGGCGAAAATATTTTTGAAATGCCTCGCAAAGAGTTTGAACTGCTCTTTTTCCTTGCCCAAAACCCCGAAAGAGTTTATTCTCGCGAGGAACTTTTACAAAAAATTTGGGGCAGTGATGTGTATGTTCTGGCTCGTACCGTAGATGTGCATATACGAAAACTCCGTGAAAAACTTGGCGAAGGCTACATCAAGACCGTCAAGGGGGTAGGCTATAAGTTTTCATTAAACGAATAATTTTTATGCAATGGCAATCTCGCATATTGCCTGTTTCTTTGGCTCTGCTGATAGCCATTATTACTACCTCTTTTTCTGCTCTTTTTGATGTAGAAGCCACTATCCTGATTGTTATTTTCCTGATTTGCTTTGCCAGTTCTTATTTTCTTATTGCCACAGCACTTGAATTTTTAGTGTTTCGGGAAATCAATGAAATTTACCTTTCTTTTGAAAAAATCAAGAAAAAAGACTTCAAACTGGCACGCCGAAGGCTCTCTACACTTACGGCAAGCCCGTTACAACAGCTCAATCAAGAACTATACGAATATGCCACCAAAAAACAAGCAGAAATTGATTATCTTACACAGCTAGAGGCTTTCCGAAGAGAATTTTTGGCAGATGTTTCTCACGAACTCAAAACGCCCATTTTTGCCGCACAAGGCTTTATTCATACCCTCATAGATGGTGCCGTAGAAGACCCCGAAGTCCGTGATAAGTTTTTGCAAAAAGCCGCCAAAAGCCTTGAAGGGCTTGACCACCTCGTACAAGACCTCATCACCCTTTCACAAATGGAAGCGGGCATTATCAAGATGCATTTTCAAGAAACAAACCTAAACTTGATTTTGGAAGAAGTATTTGAGCAGTTGGAAGAAAAAGCCATTGAACGCAACATCGCCCTTATTATTGATGAACGCACTAGCCCCGAATGTATCGTGTGGGCTGATAGAAATCGTATCAGGCAAGTGCTTACCAATTTGGTAGAAAATGGCATCAAATATGGCAAAGACGGCGGATTTGTGAAAGTTTGGCTATTGCAAACCAAAGAACATTGCGTTGTAGAAGTAGAAGATAATGGCACAGGGATTCCTAAAAAGCACTTAACTCGTATTTTTGAACGCTTTTACCGAGTAGAAAAAAGTCGCTCCAAAGAAAAAGGCGGTAGTGGCTTGGGTTTGGCGATTGTCAAACAAATCATCGATGCCCACGAAGGTAGCATAGAAGTAGAAAGTAAAGTAGATAAAGGTTCTACCTTCCGAGTAATTCTCAAACGCTTTCCGAGCAAACTTATTGAGAACATACCTGTCTCACAGAACGAACTCGTAAATCAGGCATAGAGGCTTGTTTGGCAAGCAAAAACTCCTTTTCTTTGCTAAAATCTTTTTTTATGACTTCTCTACCTGCTCAATTTCTGAAAAGCATACCCAGCTTTCTTTCTGAAAATCAAGAACTTTTCTTGCAAAGTCTTTCCCAATCACCTGTAACTTCATTGAGGCTCAATCCGCTCAAAAAAACACTACGCCTACCCTATTCGCCTATGTGTGCTGTGCCTTGGTGCCCAAATGGCTACTATCTTTCTCAAAGACCTTCTTTTACAGAAAATCCTCTGTTTTGGGCAGGAGCTTTTTATGTGCAAGAGGCTTCCTCTATGTTTTTGGAGCAAATTTTTACAAAAATTGCTCCCCAAAAACCGCTGAAAATTCTGGATTTGAGTGCCGCACCTGGTGGGAAAAGTACGCATTTGCTTTCGCTAATGCCCCCTGATAGTTTGCTAGTAAGCAATGAAATTGTAAAAAGTAGAGCTGATATACTTACCGAAAATTTAGCTCGTTGGGGCTATTCCAATTATGTAGTTACACAAAGCAGTCCTGAAAGTTTGGGCAAATTAGAACATTTTTTTGATATAATTTTGGTAGATGCTCCCTGTTCGGGCGAGGGTATGTTTCGCAAAGATAAGGAGGCTATTGGCGAATGGTCGGAAAAAAATGTACTCTTTTGTGCTGAAAGGCAAAAAGATATTCTTGCAAAAATTCTAACTGCACTCGCCCCCGAAGGCTATCTGATTTACAGCACTTGCACCTTCAATCGCCAAGAAAACGAAGAAAATTTACATTGGCTTTGCGAAGAATTTGATTTGCAAAGTGTCAGAGTGCCTCTCTTCCAAGAATGGAATATCACCGAGGTAGAGGAAAAAGGCAGGTTGGCTTATCGCTTTTTACCCCACCAGTTGAAAGGAGAAGGCTTTTTTATAGCCTGTTTGCAAAAGAAACATGCATTTACTACTCCTGATATATCCTGCAAAAATATTTTTCAGCCTTTAAGTTCAAAAGAAAAAAGTATAATGGAGCAATGGGTTTCCTGCGAAAACAAAGAGCTTTACAGCTATCAAGAGCAATTGTTTTTGCTAAACCCCAAGCACACTGATTGGATAAGCCATTTAGCCCAATATGCATACATCAAGCAAACTGCCCTCAAAATAGGTAAGTTCAAAGGTAAAGATTTTATCCCCAGTGCCGAACTGGCATTGAACCCAAATGTTTCCAAAGAAGTGAAAAGGGTGGAACTATCTGAAAAAGAGGCTTTGCAGTTTTTGAGCAAGCAAGATTTCCCGCTTTCATTCAGTGAAAAAGGTTGGTATTTGGCAACTTATCAGCAGTTAGGTTTGGGTTGGCTCAAAAATGTAGGAAATCGCTTCAACAACTATTACCCTTCGGAATGGAGAATTAGAAAATCGCTCTCTTATGTTTAGGTCTAACTTGCAGTAGGGAAACAGGGTTCTATAAAATAGATGTCGGGCAGAAAAGTGAGGGCTAAAGCCCTCAAATTCTTGAACTCCCAACTCCAAACTTTTTGAACATAAGCAATCATCTTTTTCTTTTCAAACAAAAACATAGCCCAAGCAATAATTGTGAAAAAAAAACGTTTTTTCTGTAAAAAATTCGTTAATTTTTTTGTAACTTCGGCACAAATTGTGTTAATACTTGATTAATTCTTATTAAAACACAAAAACATTATGAATAAAAAGTTTTACCTGCTTGCAGTGCTATTTTTTGTAGCTACGGGTTTTGTATTGGGACAATACCAAACCAAAAAAGTAAAAATCAAAGACGGCGACCAAGAAGGTACCGCCGAAGTATGTGTAGGTTGTAAAATCACTCCTGACCCCAGTAAAACCTATTATTGGGTAAAAGGGGGCAAGGTAGGCAATAGCAAAGGCTCTTTCCAAGGCGAACTTCTGCACGGCTCTCTGGAAACATACACAATGGGGCTAGAAGGTAAGGAAATGGTAGAAAAAGGGAACTATTTTACGGGACTAAAAAATGGGAAAATAGAAAACTACATTTTAGGAGGTATCCTTGAAACCATAGAAACCTTTGACAAAGGCGATTTGAAAGAAGTAGAATTCTACCACCCCGAAACCAAAGTATTAGACCATAAATACGTGTTTCTTTCCGATGCCAATAAGTTTCCTCGTAAAGTAAAAATGTTTTTTTACTATACCGCAGACCATCTGGACGATAACAAAAAACCCACAGGTAAAAAATTTGGCAGACGTTTGGAAATTGATGGTTATCAGCAAATCAATCCGCTAACAAGTTCTTTTTCTAATTTCTATGACGGTGCCTACAAAAAATTCCATATTTGGGAAGATAAAGAAACCCTTGTACAAGAAGGTACTTTTAGCAAAAACAATCGTGTAGGTGAATGGAAAAACTATTACGCCGATGGCATAGTGGCTGTTATTACCTACAACAATGATGTTATCGCTTCTGAAAAATTCTTGAAAGATGGGCAACCCTTCACAGGTGTAGTAAAAGAAATGAGTTTGAGTGGCAAGTCAGAAATTGCACTTATTGAAGTAAAAAATGGCGTAAGAGACGGCAAAACACAAGATAATTTCCGTGAAAATGATAAAAAAGAATGGAAACCAACTCGCACTATTGAGTACAGCAACGGAAAAGCCAAAGATGAAGCCTTTGATTTTGCTACCTTCCTAAGCAAGCAAAAAATCGTAAGAGAAGCCAAATATACTATGGAATGTGATAGCAAAGGGAGCGGTTTGCTTTATTTAGACAAAATCCAATACACCGATAAAGGAGCTATTGCCTATTTCCAAACCGTGAATACTACTTTTGTCAGAGGTTCTGCTATTCGTACCGATGCTCCGGGTGGTAAAAATGCCTTCAATGCTTACGATTTAACAACGAAAAAAATTTACCCCGTAACCAAAGTATTTAATATCGCTCTTGCTCCTTATAGCCAATCATCGGCTTACGGAGAAATGCACACTTTCATTTTGTATTTTGAAGGTGTAACCGAAGCAATCAAGAAAATCAGTTTCATTGAGGGAGACCCCGAAAATCCTTTTGTAATAGACGAGAAAACAGGAAATACCACTTATCACTGGGGTTGCTACGAACTAATAACCAAATAGTTATAGTTGTTGCTGAAACAAAAATACACAAGGGACACACCTACGCATAGTAAAGGTGTCCCTTGTATTTTTCTGCAAGTCTATTTTTCTCTCATTTCTTTACCAACTTGGTACTCCACAATTTTTCTCCATTGTGCAAGTTTATAGCATACAAACCTCTACTGAGGTCAGGGATTTTTTTGCTCAAAGCCTCTTCTAATTTTGCTTTATTTCCTTGCACCGATAAGTGTAAGTTACCTTGTAAATCATACAACTTCAATTCCCACTGAATCATTGTTTCTTCACTTGGCAGGCGAAGTTGTACTTTATCAGTAGTAGGATTAGGATAAATACCAAAAAGAGAATTTTCATTTTCAGAAGCTATGTAAATGGCTTGTGTATAACTTTTTTTGCCGTTTCTATCTTTTTGCGATAAACGATAGTAGGCAGAAGCCTCTGGATATACATCTCTAAACTCATATTTGCTCAAACTCGTAGCTTTTTCTTTACCTGCCACAAAACCTATCTTAAAGAAACTTTTGCCATCATAACTTTTTTCCACTTCAAATACTTCGTTATTGAACTCAAAAGAAGTTACCCATTCCAAAAGATTTGTACTCGGATTGATTTTCCTTCCTGTAAAGCTCACAAGACGCACAGGTAAAATATCTACATCAACTCCTACAACAAGTTCCCTACCAAATTCATTGACGGTACTAGAAGGACGGCGAGCTCTTACACTTCCAAAACCTTCTCCATATCCTACTTGCACCCAAGCACTGGGGTCTGTATTACCAATAGGACGCATAAAAATTTTGAAAGCCTCTGCCAAAGGATTGGGGTCTGAAGGTGTATTGAGAATAGGATATAAACCACTGCGAAATTGGTCTTCTTTTATATCTATCTCAATTTCATCAACATCTGAAAAAGTAGTATTTCCTCCATACTGCCGAAATACCCAAAACACCTTGCTATACACAAGGGTCGTGATGCTGGGATAAAAGTCATCAGGCATATTGTCATACACACGAGAAATAACAATATTACCATTGGGGAAAGTGCCTGCATTATCAAAATCTATCAAAATATCTACTTTGGGACGTTGATTAAAATCCGCAGAGCCGCTCACACTGGTAGCAGAACCTCCATCACCTACGGGAGCAACTTCTCCATTGAAATAGTCCATAGAGCCAAGATTTTCTATTTCTATTACTCTATGAAAAGTAAAAGGATTGATTGTAAAGGCTATATCTCCATTTCCTAAGTTTCTATCCATAGGCACATACGAAACCAAAGTAAAATATTTGGGGTGGGTTCTATTTACTTGTACGTGCATCCATTCTCTAATAGTTTTTTCATCTAAAGCCGTACCCCAAAAGCGAAACTCTTGCAAACCTGCATCTCGTAAAGAATGGTTATCTGTACCATTATCATCATCTTTGAAAAAAACGGTTCTTCTATCAGGCGTAACAACCGCTCCCGAGGATAAAGTACCCGTATTTTTTACTCCGTCTAAATAAAAATGCCACTGCCCCGATTTATCACGCACCATAGCAAAATGATGCCAACGAGCATCTGTTGAAGTTAAAATGAAACCAGTATTTATATGTGTTCCTGATGCATCAATAATGAGCCTTCCCGAGCCATCTTGCAAGTATAATCCAAAGCCATTGGGTGCGTTAATATCTCCGTTGTAAAAAAAGTACTGGTCGTCTCCTATAAATCCTGGTGTTCTAAACCGAAACCAACCTTCTACGGTGAAATCTGTTGTTTTTTTCAAAACAGCGTCAGCCCTGTGAATCAGATAGCTACCTGAAGCATCACCTAATATTTGATTATCGGGTGGAGGGGCGGCAGTGGTAGGTGGAGAGGTATTCAGTACAACCCACACATTATCTCCAACTTGCCTTGTAACAGCTACATCTGGTATGCCATCTGTATTAAAATCTGCAACTGCAATCGCTGTTGCATTTATAATTGGTAATTCGGTATCCAGTGTAAAAGTAGAAGAAAAAGAACCCATTGTATTTCTCCATATTGGAAATGAAGAAGTTGAGGCTCTTCGTGAGCATAATAAATCTAAATCTGAGTCATTATCCAAATCAGCTAATTTTACTTGGTATAGATAGTTAGGAGCGTTTATCGGAATTATGCAACGATTGGCAGGAACAGAATAATTGAAACTACCTGAACCATCACCCCTAATCGTTGTAATAACATTAGCGGAGCTAAAAGTAGTATCGGAAGAGATAGCAATATCGGTAAAGCCATCTTGGTCTATATCACCAACATCTAAACTAAAATTAAAAGCGGCAAAAATACCGGGTACTGCCACAGCCGAGTTTAGGGTAGGATTATTCAAATTGTAAATTCTATACACT
This sequence comes from Raineya sp., assembly GCF_053497555.1. NCBI lineage: Bacteria > Pseudomonadati > Bacteroidota > Cytophagia > Cytophagales > Raineyaceae > Raineya > Raineya sp. Next base: position 24,401 of record NZ_JBRCWE010000113.1, read on the forward strand.
CTATTAAAAGTATAGCTTGTGAAAAGAATTTCAGGTTTATTCGCCGAAGCATCAAAAACCCCAACTGCAAGAGAGTGAGTTACATTGTAAGAGGGCATCAAATAAGTGGGGGGAGCGGGGTCGGGAATATCCTTGACAATGCAAGTAAATCCCCCCGTGCCATCGTTGTTAAAAAAAGCTATTCTATGTACCAAGGGAGAAATCGTTTGGAAATAAGTAATAATATCCAAATCCCCATCTTCATCATAATCAATGCTTTTAATAACTCTCGCCCCTTGAAAAGGAGGACCGGGAATACCGTAATTAGTTGGAGTGTTCAAAACTCCTGTGCCTATATTAGTGAAAACAACAATACCTTTATCTTCATCTGAAACAACCACGTCGTTATCACCATCGCTATCTATATCTGCCATTACAATGCCATACAAACTAGTTCCTGAAACATTGTATAAACTTGGAGACCCCAAGGCAAATCCATTTCTATCAATCATCATTACTGATAAATCAGATGTGCCATTGGTAGTTACCAAATCGGCTATACCATCTCCGTTAAGGTCTGCGGCTTCTAAAAAATTCCGCTGAACAAAAGTAGGAAAGCCCGTCGCAACATTTCTAAACGTAGAAAAATCCAATTGTGCCTTGACATTTATTGAAAAAATCAAATAGAGCAGGCTACTTATAGTTATTCTTGCTATCATTGGTGTAAAGATTTGTGTGTAGTAGGAATAAAGCAATTTTTATACAAATTTATTCCTCAATCGCCTTCGTAGCCCCAGAACTATACGAAAATACCTATAAAATATACCAAAGTATCAAAAAGATTTACAAGTGTAATTTTCGGAAAGGCTTGTCATTTTGTTTATACCTTTTGTAGCAAAAGGTAAATAAAAAACCTACAAGTTTTTGCCAACTTGTAGGTTTGAGTATTTGAACTAACACTCCGTTAGGCTTGGGTTGTGTTATTTTCCTCGTTGTTAGCAGTGTTTTCTGTATTTTGGGAGAGCGTTTCAGTGGTTTCTGTTTTGGTTTTCTTACCACCTCTTCTGCTACGACGTGATTTTTTCTCAGTTTTAGCTTCTTTTTGGAAGGTTTCGTTGAAATCAACGAGTTCAATGATAGCAGTTTCTGCTCCATCGCCCAAACGCGTACCCAACTTAATAATACGTGTATAACCACCATTACGATTACCTACTTTTGCAGAAACTTCTGAAAAGAGTTCTTTGATAGCCTCTTTATTCTGCAAATAAGCAAACACAGTTCTACGATTGTGCATTGCTTGAAGCGTAGTGGTATTGTTGCTTTCTTTGGCTCGGGTAATGAGCGGCTCTACATACACTCGCAAAGCCTTTGCTTTGGCAAGCGTAGTAGTGATACGTTTTTCCAAAATCAGGGAACTTGCCATATTCGCCAGCATTGCTTCGCGATGCGAGGCAGTTCTATTTAGGTTTTTTACTTTATCTCCGTGTCTCATAAAAATTAAAATGTTTTAAGAAGCAAGGGGCTTCAAATCCAACCATTATTCTTCATCAAGTTTGTATTTGGCAACGTCCATACCAAAATGTAAGCCTTTTTCAGCTACGAGTTGCTCTAGTTCGGTCAGGGACTTTCTACCAAAATTTCTAAATTTCATCATATCGGCAATTTCTAACTGCACAAGGTCGCCAAGTGTCTTAATATCTGCCGATTTAAGGCAGTTGTAAGCACGTACCGAAAGGTCAAGGTCAGCCAGCGGGGTTTTGAGCAGTTTTCTCATACGCAATACTTCTTCATCAACAGTAACGGTTTCTTCTTTCTGCACTACATCAAAGGTCATAGTTTGGTCGGAGAATAGCATAAAGTGCTGTATGAGAATATGAGCGGCATTTTTCAAAGCCTCTTCGGGGTGAATAGTGCCATCGGTTTCTATTTCAATAATGAGCTTTTCGTAGTCAATTTTTTGCTCTACCCTTGTATTTTCTACCGCATATCTTACATTTTTGATAGGCGTAAAGATAGAATCAATAGCTATAAAATTTAGCGTTTGGTCAGGAAGTTTATGCTCTTCGGCAGGTACATAGCCACGTCCTTTTTCTACGATTAGCTCCATATCCAGCACCACGGACTTATCCATTTCGCAAATTACTAAATCGGGATTGGTAATTTGATAGGAAGTGCAGAATTTGGCAATATCCCCAGCAGTAAGCACATCTTTATTTTTGATTTGTATGCTTATCTTGTTTTCTGCTACATCAGCAATCTTTTTGAAACGTACTTTTTTGAGATTGAGTACAATTTCCGTAACATCTTGCACTACGCCGGGAATGGTAGAAAATTCGTGCAAAACTCCTTGAATCCTGAAAGCTGTAACGGCATAGCCCTCCAAAGAAGAGCGTAATACTCTACGCAAAGCATTTCCAATGGTTACTCCGTAGCCTCTTTCCAGAGGTTTGAACTCAAACAAGCCGTGAAAATCATCGGCTTTTTCCATCACTACTTTGCTGGGCATCTGAAACGCTAAAATGGACATATCTTTACGATTTTTGAAAGTTTTGGTTTGAATTTTGAAGGTTTGAGCGGGCAAACCTTCAAAATCAGAATTATTTAGAGTACAATTCTACAATGAGTTGCTCTTGGATATTTTCAGGAATTTGCTCTCTTTCAGGGTAAGAAACAAATTTACCTTGCATTAGTTTGTTATCCCATTCCAGCCAGTTGAATCGGTTGGAGCGTTTTGCCAAGCTCTCTACAATTACCTCTAAGGATTTAGATTTTTCACGCACTCCCACAATATCACCCGGACGCAACTGATAAGAAGGTATATTCACGATTTCACCATTCACGGTGATATGCTTGTGAGAAACCAACTGGCGGGCGGCTCGGCGTGAAGGAGCAATACCCAAACGATATACCGTATTATCCAAACGTGCTTCCAAAAGTTTGAGCAAGTTTTCCCCTGTAATACCTTCTTTGATACTTGCTTTGTGGAAAATTTTTGCAAATTGTCTTTCTAATACACCATAGATGTATTTTGCTTTTTGTTTTGCGGCAAGCTGAACAGCATATTCAGACTGCTTTCTTTTCTTGCCTCTGCCGTGCATACCCGGAGCATAGTTTTTCTTTTGCACATATTTATTTGCTCCTAAGATAGCTTCACCAAACTTACGTCCTATTTTTGCTTTCGGACCAGTGTATCTTGCCATTTTTTTGTAAAGGGTTAAAAAGTGAAACTTATAGAATTAGTCTTGCAAGCCTACCGCACAAACCTAAGTTGATTGGTTTCTTGCAATCCATAACTCTCAAAAATTTTCATTAAACGCGTCTTCTTTTAGGAGGACGACAGCCATTGTGGGGTAGTGGAGTAACATCTTGGATAGTCATTACCTCTATACCCGTAGCCTGTACAGTTCTGATAGCAGATTCTCTGCCCGAACCAGGTCCTTTCACGAATACATCTACCTTGCGAAGTCCTAAATCAAAGGCTTTTTTAGCACAATCCGAAGCGGTTACTTGGGCGGCATAAGGGGTATTCTTTTTAGAGCCTCTGAAACCCATTTTCCCTGCCGAAGACCAAGCAATTACTTGTCCGTTGTTGTTGGTAATGGTGATGATGATATTGTTGAAAGACGCTTTGATATGTACCTGCCCTACGGGGTCTACTTGTACCAAGCGTTTTTTTACTTTTTCTTTTTTGTTATCTTTCGCTGCCATAATTTCAGAAGTTAAAACTTTACCTACTATTTAGTAGCCTTTTTCTTGTTAGCCACGGTCTTACGCTTACCTTTACGCGTACGAGAGTTGTTTTTGGTACTCTGACCTCTCACGGGCAAGCCTTTGCGGTGGCGAATACCACGATAGCAACCAATATCCATCAAACGCTTGATGCTCAATTGCACTTGTGAGCGAAGTTGTCCTTCGGTAGTGTATTCGTCATTGATAATATTACGAATTTTTACCGCTTCATCATCAGACCATTCAGCCACTTTTTTGTCCCAAGAGATACCTGCTTTGGAAAGAATTTTTTGGGCTGAGCTACGACCAATTCCATAGATGTACGTGAGAGCAATTTCTCCACGCTTGTTGTTGGGAATATCTACACCAGCGATTCTCATAACTAACCTTGTCTTTGTTTGTATTTAGGATTTTTTTTGTTAATCACATAGATTTTTCCTTTTCTACGGATTACCTTGCAGTCTGCACTGCGTTTTTTTACTGAAGCACGTACTTTCATATCCGTAAATTTTATTTGTAACGATAAACGATTCTGCCTTTGGTCAAATCATAGGGCGACATTTCCACCTTTACCTTATCGCCGGGCAAAATTTTGATGTAATTCATACGCATTTTACCCGAAATGTGAGCAATGATTTCGTGTCCGTTTTGAAGCTCTACTCTAAACATTGCGTTGGAAAGAGCCTCTGTAATAATTCCGTCTTGTTCAATGGACGCCTGCTTTGCCATATTTTTTTGCTAAAACTTCTTCAATATATTCAAAAGTAGTCAGGATAGTTGCTTTTCCACTTACTACTGCTACGGTATGCTCAAAATGTGCGGCAGGGGTTCTATCTACGGTACGGATTGTCCAAGCATCTTCCTCTTGTATCACTTCTTTTTTCCCCATACTTACCATTGGTTCAATGGCAATTACTGCTCCATTTCTAAGCATTACGCCTTTTCCACGTTTGCCGTGATTGGGTACATCTGGTTTTTCGTGTAAATTTTTTCCCACACCGTGCCCTGCCAGTTCTCTGATTACAGAAAAACCAAAACTTTCTACATATTTCTGAATAGCGTAGCTTATATCTCCTACTCTTGCTCCAAAACGCACCTGTTCAATACCTTTGTACAAAGCGGCTTTGGTTACGTCTAAAAGTTTTTGCACTTCGGGCTTTACTTCACCCACTGCGTATGTATATGCACTATCGCTATGAAAGCCATCTTTGAATACGCCACAATCAATAGAAACTATATCGCCTTCTCGCAGTTCGTAGTCGCCGGGTATTCCGTGTACTACTTGTTCATTCACCGAAATACACAAAGCCGCAGGATACGGCGGAGATTCTTTCAACTGATACCCCTTGAACGAGGGTTTTGCATTGTTATCTCTGATAAACTCTTCCGCTATCTGATTGAGCTTTGAAGTTTTTACGCCGGGTTCAATCCACTTGGCTACTTCGGCGTGGGTTTTGCCCAAAATCTGAGCATTTGCCCTGATAATTTCTATTTCTGCGTTGGTTTTTAGAATTACATCTTTCATTATTGTACTGCCGCCAAAGTAGATGTATCACTAATTTTACCCGATTGCATCAGACCTTCGTAATGTTTCATTAGCAAGTAACTCTCTATTTGCTGTAAGGTATCTAATACTACCCCCACCATAATCAAAAGAGAAGTACCTCCAAAAAACATTGCAAAGTTAGAGTCTGTACCCATTGTTACGCGTACCACCGAAGGTACAATAGCAATGAATGCTAAAAACAATGAGCCGGGCAAGGTTATTTTTGATAATACGCTGTCAATATATTCAGCCGTAGGCTCACCGGGTTTTACACCGGGTATAAATCCACCATTTCGTTTCATATCATCAGCTATCTGTTTAGGATTGATAGTGATAGCTGTGTAGAAATAAGTGAATAGTAAAATCATTACTGCAAAAATCAGGTTGTACTGCCAACTGAATTGGTTGGAAAAAACCGTTACAATGGCTTGTGCAAACTGGCTTTTATCTGAAAACAAACCTGCAAGAAGCGAAGGCAAAAACATCAAAGACTGAGCAAAAATAATAGGCATTACCCCTGCTGTGTTAAGTTTGAGCGGTAGATACTGCCTTTGCCCACCATAGACTTTATTGCCTACAACTTGCTTGGCGTATTGGATAGTTATTCGGCGTACCGCTTGCGTTACCATTACTACCAAAAGCACAATGAAAAATAATAGCACAAATTCCATTACAAGCAAGAACGGACTACCCGGTGCGGCTTTGCTTCCGAAACGTGCAGTAAGTTCCAAGTAAATAGCTTGTGGAAAGCGTGAAACAATACCTATCATTATGAGCATTGAAACTCCATTGCCTATACCCTTATCGGTAATTCTATCACCAAGCCACATACAAAACATAGTACCCGCTGTAAGAATTACCATTGCATAAGCCGTAAAGAAAGCAGGACTAATATTAGGGTTGAGAGCAATGAAAATATCAGGATTTTGTAAATAAGCATAAGACTGAACCAAAGTAAAAGCGATAGTCAGATACTTGGTCAGTTGGTTTAGTTTCTTTCTGCCATTTTCGCCCTCTTTCTGCATTTTTTGAAAGCTTGGCAGAGCCACAGAAAGCAATTGTACCGCAATAGAGGCTGATATGTAAGGCATAATTCCCAAGGCAAAAATCGCCACATTTTGGAAAGCCCCACCAAGGAAAATATCCAAAAAGCCTCTTGCTGTATTGCCTGCTTGCTTAACGAGTTTGTCAGGGTCTATCCCGGGCAAAACAATATGAGCCCCTACCCGAAACACAATAAGCAAGATGAGCGTATTGATAATACGCTTTCTTAGCTCTTCAATGGCAAAAATATTTTTTATGGTTTGGATAAACTTTTTCATATCTGCTTAAATAGTAGTGGCAACACCGCCCATTTTTTCAATCGCTTCTTTAGCTGTTTGGGAGAATGCGTGTGCAGTAATATCTAATTTAGCTTTCAACTCGCCTCTACCCAAAACTTTTATCAAATCTTTTTTGCCTGCAAAGCCGTGTTGTTGTAAGAAAGCAACATCAATGCTCTGAACGCCAAATTGTTCGGCAAGCTCGGCAAGAGTATCTAAATTGATGGGCTTGTAGCTAACTTTGAAAGGATTTTTGAAACCAAACTTGGGGATACGTCTTTGCAAAGGCATCTGACCACCTTCAAAGCCTCTCTTGGCTTTATAGCCAGAGCGAGACCTTGCCCCTTTGTGTCCGCGTGTAGAAGTACCACCTCTACCTGAACCAGGACCACGCCCTATTCTTTTTCTGCTTTTTACTGAACCTTCGGCAGGTTTTAATTCGTGTAGTTTCATTGTTTTTCTGTTTTAACTCGCTTTCGCTGAACGCTATACTTCATTGAGAAGTTTAAGGTTTGGCATATACACAAACCTTAAACGATTTTATAGATTTTCCACTTTTACAAGGTGGCTAACTTTTTCTATCATACCTTGAATTTGTGGGGTAAGGGTATACTCACGGCTTTTGCCAATTCTTCCCAGCCCCAAAGAAGCCATAATTTTGTGTTGTCTTTCAGGACGACCAATTAGGCTACGTACTTGTGTAACTTTTACCTTTGTCATTGTTTCTATCCGTTAAAAACTTTTTGCAAACTTACTCCTCTCATCTGTGCAATTGTATGTGGAGCACGAAGTTTCAAGAGAGCATCAATGGTAGCCTTTACTACGTTGTGAGGGTTTGATGAACCTTTGGATTTCGCCAAAACGTCTTTTATACCTGCACTTTCAAGCACAGCACGCATCGCACCACCCGCAATTACTCCTGTACCAGGTGCGGCAGGTTTTATGAATACTTTGCCTCCACAGAATTTTCCGTGTGCTTCGTGAGGAATGGTATGTTTGAGGATAGGTACTTGCACCAAGTTCTTTTTGGCATCGTTGATACCCTTGGTAATGGCATCAGTTACTTCGTTGGCTTTGCCCAATCCATAACCTACGATACCATCGCCATTGCCTACTACAACAATAGCGGCAAAGCTAAAACGTCTTCCTCCTTTTACCACTTTGGCAACACGCTCAATAGCTACTACTCTTTCTTTGAGTTCTACGTCGCTAACTCGGATATGTTTTTTGTTGTTCATAAGTTCGTTTTTTTAGAATTGCAAACCTCCCTCTCTTGCTCCATCAGCCAAAGCCTTCACTTTGCCGTGATATAGGTAGCCGTTTCTATCAAAAACTACTGCCTTAATACCATTGGCAGTGGCTTTTTCGGCGAGTTTTTTTCCTACTTCTTTTGCTACCTCAATATTAAGTTTGGTAGCGTTCAAATCAAAAGAAGAGGCACTTGCAAGCGTAACTCCACGCGTATCATCTATGATTTGGGCGTAAATACGCGTATTGGAACGAAATACCGACAAACGAGGGCGAGCAGGCGTACCCAACACTCTGCCTCTAATTCTACGTTTGATTTTTTCTCTGCGAATATCTTTCTGCGTTGCCATAGCTCAATTATTTTTTAGACGCTGTTTTACCTGCTTTTCTTCTGATTACCTCGCCCACGAAACGAATACCTTTACCTTTGTAAGGTTCCACAGGACGCAATGAGCGGATTTTTGCGGCAATGTGTCCGATAAGTTGCTTATCTATACATTCCAAAGTAATGGTAGGGTTTTTCCCTTTTTCTGTAACCGCACTCGCCTTGATTTCAGGAGGCAAACCAAAGAAAATAGGGTGTGAATACCCTAAGGCAAGTTCCAACACATTGCCCGATACACTGGCTTTGTAACCTACCCCTACCAATTCTAATTCTACTTTGTAGCCCTCTGTAACACCTACTACCATATTGTTTATCAAGGCACGATACAAGCCGTGAAGTGCCTTGTGGCGTTTCTGGTCGGTAGGTCTTTCTACACGTACAGCCCCGTTTTCTACTACTACTTTAATATCGGGGTCAATGGTTTGGCGAAGTTCGCCTTTGGGACCTTTTACACTCACCTCGTTACCGCTCACACTCACAGTAACTTTGGCAGGTAAAGCAATGGGTTTCTTTCCAACTCTTGACATTTTTTTGAATTTTTGACGTTATACTAATAAACGTAGCACAACACTTCACCACCAACATTCAAAGTGCGTGCTTCCTTATCGGTCATTACTCCTTTGGAAGTAGAGAGGATAGCTATCCCCAGACCGTTCAGGACTCTTGGCATATCTTCTACGCCTACATACTTACGCAAACCGGGCGAACTCACTCGCTCTAGTTTGGTGATAGCAGATTCTTTGGTGGCAGGATGATACTTCAAAGCAATCTTGATAACCCCTTGATGATTGGGAGTTTCCTCAAATTTGTAGTTCTGAATATACCCTTTTTCAAAAAGCACTTTCGTAATTGCTTTTTTTATGTTTGAAGCAGGGATTTCCACTACTCTATGTCTTGCTTTGATAGCATTCCTGATTCTTGTCAGATAATCGGCTATAGGGTCTGTTGTTACCATATTCCTTGCATTAAAATATTATGCCCTCAAATTGAGGACGCAAATATACGAATAAATTTTGATTACCAAATAAAAAGGTAAAAATTTTTTTAAGTTACTCAAAATCTGTTATTCGGTAGATTGATAAAAACTTTTTTAGCATTTAACATTTTCGGCACTAAAGCTATTTTTGTAATTAGTTCAGAAAGTTCAAAGGTTTAAGCGTTTGAGATATAAGTTTTACTCCATCTAAATTTCCAATCCCCTAAATCCTGTTTCCTGTTTCCATAATCCAATAAACCCAAACAATTGCTATTTTTTTTCAAAAAAATCTTTATTTTTGCTTTCTTTGTATCAAAACACATTTTATATGACTTTGCAAAACACTCTTTTTTCTCTTTGGATAGGGGTTTTTGCGTTATTTGGTTGTCAGGAACTATCTAAACCCAAAAAGAAAATGCAATACTTCAAAGATATTCACTCTTTTGCCAATACCGATAAGGTACAAATGCACCATTTAGAATTAGACTTAAAGGTTGATTTTGAACGCAAAGTGCTTTCGGGTACAGCTCTTGTTCATTTTGAAAACCCCCACAAAGTCAAAGAACTGATTTTAGATACTGACCAACTCACTATCAAGAGGGTTCGTTTGGATAACGGCGAAGATGCTTCTTTCAAAATAGGTAAATCAGTAAAATATCTTGGTGAGCCTTTGAGTATTCAAATCCAGCCCGATACGAAAGCTGTAGCCATAGAATACGAAACTTCTCCCGAAGCGGCGGCTCTGCAATGGCTTGCTCCCGAACAAACCGCAGGCAAAAAATCCCCTTTTTTATTCAGCCAATCGCAATGCGTGCTGGCAAGAAGTTGGTTCCCTTGCCAAGATAGCCCGGGCGTAAGATTTTCTTACAAGGCACGCGTGCAAGTACCTGATAGCCTGCTGGCTCTGATGTCGGCAAAAAATCCTCAAACTAAAAATGCAAGTGGCATTTACGAATTTGAAATGCCCCAACCTATTCCTGCATATTTGGTAGCCATAGCAGTTGGCGATTTAGAATTTGCCCCTATTGATGAACGCACAGGCATTTATGCCGAGCCTGCAATGCTGGATACTGCTCGCAAAGAATTTGAAGATTTAGGCAAAATGGTAACTATTGCCGAGCAAATCTATGGAAAATATGAATGGGAACGTTACGATTTGCTCGTATTGCCCCCCAGTTTCCCTTTTGGTGGAATGGAAAACCCAAGACTTACTTTTGCCACACCTACTATTATTGCAGGCGATAAATCTTTGGTGAGTTTGGTTGCTCACGAGCTGGCTCATTCTTGGTCAGGCAATTTGGTTACCAATGCCACTTGGAACGATTTTTGGCTCAATGAAGGTTTTACGGTGTATTTTGAAAGACGCATAATGGAAGAACTTGAAGGCAGAGATTATGCCGAAATGCTAGCTCTCTTGGGCTATCAGGATTTACTTGCCGATATTGAAGAATTAGGAGCCAACAGCAAAGATACCAAATTGCAATTAGACCTTCGCCAACGCAACCCTGATGATGCCGTAACAGAAATTGCCTACGAAAAAGGCTATTTCTTTTTGCGTCTGATTGAAGAAAATATTGGTAGAGAAAAGTTTGATAGTTTTGTCAAAAAGTATTTCAAAACTTTTGCTTTTGAAGCAATGAACACCGAAAATTTTATTAAATTTTTGGAAAAAGAATTGTTGGAAAAGAACGAGGCTCTCACCCACAAAATACGCTATCAGGATTGGATTTTTGGAGTAGGTATTCCCGATAATTGCCCCAAAGTCCGCTCTTTACGCTTTGAAAAAGTTGATGAAGAACTCAAAAAATGGATAGCTCATAAACAAGCCGATAGCCTACAAACTGCAACTTGGAGTAGCCACGAGTGGCTTCATTTCATTCGCCACTTGCCCAATACAATGACTTTGCAAGATATGGAACAACTAGATAAGGCTTTTGGCTTTACAAACTCAGGCAATAGTGAAATTCTTGCGGCTTGGTTTGTGCATTGTATTCATCAAAAATACGCAAAGGCTTACCCCGCACTTGAAAAATTTTTGATAAATGTAGGTCGCCGAAAGTTTCTTTCCCCACTTTATACAGCTATGAGCAAATACCCCGACACCAAAGTTATGGCTATAAAAATCTATGAAAAAGCTAAAAGTGGTTATCATAGCCTTGTAAGGGCAAAAATTGAAGAAACTTTGGGGGTAGCTGTACAGGCAAAATAGAAGCCAAGATTAAAATAATTTTCAGGACTAAATTGTTTGTTTTTGCATAAACTTTCAACATTTGAAGAAGTAAAATTTTCGTAGTTATTTAGGTATAGTTTGCAGTCAGGAAGCAGGAAACAGGATTTAGGAGATTGAAAATTTAGACGGAGTAAAACTTTTACCTCAACTTTTAACCCTTTGAACTTTTTGAACGCAAATAATTACCTTGTATCAGTTGTCTAAACGCTGAATTTTATGTTTGTACTTGCTCAACAGAACTCAATTGCTAATCATTGGCTTGCAGATTTGCGAAACATTCACACACAAAAAAATAGAGCTGATTTTCGGCGAAATATGTGCCGAATAGGTGAAATACTGGCATACGAGATTTCTAAAACTTTTCATTATCATAAAAAAGAAGTGCAAACCCCTTTAGCTACGGCACAAGTACAAATCAGTGATGAAAAAGTAGTTTTAGCAACTATTTTGCGTGCAGGCTTACCCTTTTATCAGGGTTTCTTGAATGTTTTTGAAAGTGCCGAAAGTGCTTTCATAGGTGCTTACCGAGGCGAACACCAAGAAGACGAAAGTTTTGAAATTCAATTGCATTATAGCGTAGCCCCCGATTTAAGCGATAAAACCCTGATTCTCATAGACCCAATGCTTGCTACGGGCAAATCTTTGAGCATAGCTCTCAAAAAACTGCTCAAAAACGGAAAGCCCAAGCATATTCATATTGCCGCTATCATTGGCAGCAAAGCAGGAGTAAGCTACTTGCAGGAAAATATCCTTGATGAATTTTCACTGTGGTTGGGCGATTTGGATAATGACTTAAACCACAAGTCTTATATTATACCCGGCTTGGGTGATGCAGGCGACTTGGCTTTTGGTGTAAAATTGTAATATTATTTTGAGCAGAACATTATACCTCTAAACTTCAAAACTATACCTTACTCACTCAAATTACTCGGCTATGCAAACTTTCAAGGATTTTTTTAACTCACTACAAGATTTCTATCGCGATTTATCCAATCCTGATAGCGGATTGGACGCCAAGTTAGCCCAAGAAAGACGCATCTTCCTGCTCAAAGATTTGGTGAACCTCATTCGCCCACGAACTTTTACCAACATTCGCAAAATTGCCGAGCAAAAAATTCAGGAACTCACCCAACTGCTCCAACAAGATACACAAGCCCGTAGCAATCTCAAAAAACTCATTGAAGAAATCTGTCTGCAAAACAACCCACTGCTCGTTTTCACCGAAGTAGGAATAATGAGCAGTAAAGGCTTTTGGGCAGAAACTTATGAAAGACTTTCTTACAAAATACTTCCTCCTTTGCATCGCGAAGGCGAGTTACGCACCGTTATCAATGAAGTTTTTTACAAAAAAGATGACTACGACTGGATAACCCTGATAAGCAATGAGTTGTGGATAGAACTGGCTCATACGCTCCAACTCTTTGATAGCGAGGAAATGCAAAAATACTTTCTCAATGAAATGCTCAATGCTATTGTAGTGCTTGCTCAAAAGGCTACTTCCTTGGGGCTTGAGCCTGAAATCATTGAGAAGTTGCCCGATATGGACGATTTGAACTCGCCTTTTCTTTCAATGCTCATTGAAATTAGCAAGTTTGTCGAAAAATACAAAGATATTACTACCGACCAAATTCCCAGCGAGGAAGATTACAACCAAATTTGGGTGCTTTTGCAACAATGTGAAGATAGCATTGCTCGTTTGCACAAAGACAGAGAAAAGTATGGCATCAGTTTGCGAATTACTTACTTCATCTTACGACTTACACAAAATATTGAACGCTTAAAAAAAATTTTACACTTCATCAGACCTACCTCCAAAGAAGCTAATTTGCAAGAAGTCATTTTCTTTTTCAAAGAAATTGTTTGGGCAGAAAACAAAAAATATAGCTTACGCAAGCACTTTTCAGATAATTTGAGTTTTTTGGCTCATAAAGTTGTAGAGCATACCGCCAAAACAGGCGAGCATTACATTACAAGCAATCAGAAAGAGTATTTTCAACTTTTCGGCAGAGCCCTGGGGGGAGGGGTAATTGTAGCCTTTTTAGTGCTTATCAAAGCCAAACTTTCCTACCTTGAGCAAGATACTGCTCCCCTGCTAATGGCTATATTTTATAGCCTCAACTACTCGTTGGGCTTTATTCTGATACATATTTTTCATTTCACGCTGGCTACCAAACAGCCCGCAATGACTGCCTCTACCATTGCCGATATTTTGAGCGAATGGCGAAGGCTCAAAAGTCCTAAAAGTAAAGAACGCGTTTTGTACGGACAGTTGCTCCATACGCTTATCAGAATGATACGAAGCCAATTCATTTCACTTTCAGGAAATGTTTTGGCAGTAATTCCTGTGGCTTACCTGCTTACAATGGGATATTTTTGGATTTTTGAAACAGATGTAGTAGGCTTTCAGAAAGCTGAAAAAACCGTAAAAGAACTTTCGCCCTGGGCAAGCTTTTCTTTGCTCTATGCCGCCATTGCAGGTGTATATCTGATGACAGCAGGCTTGATTGCAGGCTACTACGATAACCAAGTGGTCTATAATAATATTCCTGCTCGTATGCGGAAATACTCTATTTTCAGGAAAATCTTACCTTCACAATTGTTTGAAAAGTTTGTTGCATACATTGAAAAAAACACAGGAGCCTTAGCCAGCAACTTCTTTTTGGGAATATTTTTAGGCTCAACTTCTACCATTGGTAAAATTATAGGCTTGGGCATAGATATTCGGCACGTAACTTTCGCAGGAGGGGCTTTTGCAATGTGCCTGCAAGTACAACACGGGCAAATGCCTCTGGAAATTATTTTAGAAACACTTTTGGGTGTTTTCTTGATAGGTTTGGTAAATGTTACGGTGAGCTTTGGTCTTTCGGTTATTATTGCCCTCAAATCCCGAAATGTAACTTTTGTAGAAACAGGAAAAATTGTGCAAATACTGCTGAAAGCCTTTTTCAAAAAGCCTTTGGCATTTTTCTTCCCTTTACAAATTCCCGAACTTTTGCCTGATGAAAAGAAAACCTCAAAAAAAGAAGACCTATAAAGTTCTTTCTGAATATGTCTAAAATTTCTGAAAGTAGATTTGAAAAGTTTTGGGTTGGAGGTTGAAAGTTAAAACTTTTTGAACTCTCAAAAATATTCAGACAACCTTTTTTATCAACTTTACAGGTCTTTGCTTTTATGCATTGAGCATTTTGAGAATAGTAGCCTTGGGTACAACACCAATTTGAGTAGCTTTTACTTGTCCGTTTTTGAAAACCATCAGCGTAGGAATGCTTCGGATACCCAACTGCATAGAAACTTGCGGATTGGCATCTACGTCTAATTTTCCTACGATTAAATCTTCGCCTGCTTCATTAGCAATTTCCTCAATAGTAGGAGCTATCATTAGGCAAGGTCCGCACCAAGCCGCCCAAAAGTCAATTAGTACGGTTTTACCAGAATTGATGATTTCGTGAAAATTTGCGTCAGTGATTTCTACGGTTTTTTTGCCCATTGTTGTATTGTTTTTTGGTTGAAAAAATATTCACAAAGCTATTACAAATTTTCACCCAAAAAAGTTCAAAATTATTTTAGGAGTATTTTGTTTTCTGCACGCTTTTTGCCTACTTTTATGAAACTAAAATTTTTCAAAAATATGACCAAAATGTTCTCCTTTGTTATGTTTTTGCTACTCAGTGGAAGCATAGCCTTCGCCCAACCTACCAAAAAAGGTGTCAAGAGCAATAGTGGCTCTCGCAACAACTCTGCCGCTACCCCCGAAAAAGTAGCAGATGAACTCTGCAATTGTATTAATAACTTTTTTAACCAATACCACCCCAGCATTAGGCAATATATTGACGATATGCTTTCTTTGGGTGAAGAAAAAGCCCTTGAAAAGTTCCAAAATGCTTTGATGAGTTTGCCTGAAAAAGAGCAGAAAAAAGCCGTAGATGATGCCCAAAAATTCAGCAAAGATGTAGATGCAGGCAAACTGAATGTATGCCTTGATAAATTCAAAAATGCCGCTTCCCAAATGACCGAAGCCCAAGCTCAAAAAGTATTGGACGAACTGGAAAAATCTCCTTCTTGCAAACTCGTAGATGACTTGATGAAGCTCGGTATGCAAAAAGAAGAGAAAAAGTAAAGGTAATGATGTACGTTCAAAAAATTTAGAGTTCAGAGTTTGTTCAGGCTTTTCAAAAACTCTTCTCGGTAGGTATTTCCAATGGGGAGAGTTTTTTCTCCAATCAGTACATTTTGGCTTTCGTCAATGCTTTTCACTTTTTGCATATTCACAATATACGACCTGTGGATACGCTTGAAATGTTTGTAAGCACTTAACTTTTCTTCAAAGTATTTCATAGTAGCATATACTACGTATTGCCGTTTATCTTCGGTATGTATCAGCACATAATCGGAAAGAGCTTCTATGAATAAAATTTCATTGAGCGGCAGGCGTATCAGTTTTCCTGAAACCTTTACAAAAATTTCGGAAGCATTGCTCTCATTGCTTATGTTTTCTTTCCCATTAGTTTCTAAAAATTGTATAGCTTTCTGTATGGCTTTCAGGAAACGAGGATATTCGGGAGGTTTTACAATATAGTCTATGGCATCAAGTTCAAAGGCTTGGAGAGCAAATTCGGTTTTAGAAGTAACAAGAATAGTAGCAGGTTGTTTTTTGAGCATTTTCAGCAAATCAAGCCCACTCATTTCGGGCATATCAATATCCAAAAGCAAAATATCTATGCTATTTTTTTGTAAGAAATGGTAAGCCTCAATCGGATTGGCAAAAGTTGCCAAAAGTTCCAAATTGGGGGTTTTTTGGATATAATTTTTGAGTAGAGTCAGTTGTATAGGACTATCATCAACAGCGATACAAGAAAATTTTTTCATAAAACAAAGTTTTAGTGTCTTGAAGTTATTCTATTACCCGCACCGCAGTTACAATGAGTGGTTTCCAATATTTTGAAAAAAGTTGGCTTTCCATAACGCCTTTGGAAGTGGAAGCGTGAATAAAAATAACATCTTTCCCTGCCTCTTTTACCGAACTTACTACCCCTACGTGAGTAATTTTATTACTTGCCTTCACCGATTCTTTGAAAAATACCAAATCTCCCTTTTGTAAATTTTGCAACGATACTTTTTTGCCTGCTTGGATTTGGTCGCCTGCTATGCGAGGCAATTTGATACCCACACTCTCGTAAGCCCTGCAGGTAAGTCCTGAGCAATCAATGCCTTTTTTGTCGTTTCCTGCATATTTATAAGGCGTTCCCAAATACTCTTTGGCTGTTTGTATTACTTTATCAATTTTCCAAGTATTTTCAGGCTGGCTGTTATTTAAGCTATTACTGCTTTGTAAAGCCTTTTTCTGCGAAACACAAGCCGAAAGCAAAATAACCCACACAAATATAATAAATGATTTTTTATTCATAAGTTTTATTTGAGATTTTTTATGAAAAAAATTTCAATTCAAACGATAAGGCACAACGAGTTTAAATTCAGGAATAATGACGGTGAGTTTCTTGCCGTCCATTTGGCGTTGCATCGTGTAGCTTCCTCGCATTTTACCAATTTCCGATTTCAAATTACAGCCAGAAACATATTCGTAAATATCTCCGGGTTCAAGAATAGGTTGCTTTCCTACTACGCCTTCTCCTTTTACCTCTGTAATCGTACCACAGGAATCATAAATAATCCAATGCCTTGTAAGCAGTTGGATAGTATGATTGCTTCCGTTTTCAATACGAACTTTATAGGTAAAGGCATAATGCAATTGCTTGGCATTGGAATATTCGGGGTGGTATAAGGTCTGCACACTTACTTTTACCCCATCTGTAATTTGGGTAACCATAAAAACAGCGTTGTATGTATCAAAATTACAAAAATCTTAGAACATTTCGCCAAAATTCTAAATTTTTTTTATGGAAAATTCGAGAGGCTTTCATCTCAATAACAAAAATATGTTCCACTTAAAAATTTTTGTAGTATGAAAGCAGTTCTGAAATTTTCGGCTTTTGGTATTGGTGCAATTATTTCGGCTTGGACAGGTGCCGAAACCAGTCGTTTGTTCAAAAAGACCTATCCCGAGGAAATACAACACCCACACGGTTGTGTGTATAAAACCATAATGGGCGAGGAAAGTTCCGAATATGCGGCTATCTATAAAAACCCTGCCAATGTAGAAAACTCCCTAAAAAAAGGACTATCTTGGATAGTAGAAGCACAGCAAAATAATGGTGGCTGGGGAGCAGGTTTGCATAGCCGCCAAGATATAATGAACCCTCACGCAGTAAAAACTGACCCCGCCACAACAGCAATGGTGCTAATGGCATTGCTCCGCAACGGACACACCTTCTCGCAAGGTAAATACAAAGAAAATGCTCAAAAAGCCTTAGAATACCTACTTAGTGCCGTAGAAACCGCCCCCGCCAACTCTTACAACATCACTACGGAAACAGGTACGCAAATTCAGACCAAATTGGGACAGAACATTGATGTAGTGCTTACTGCCCAAAGCCTTGCTAATGCTCTGGATTATTTGCAAAACGACAAAAAACTTCAAGAACGTACCCAAAAAGCTCTCCATATTTGTACGCAAAAAATACAAATGGCTCAAAACACTGACGGCAGTATTCGTGGAGCAGGCTGGGCAGGTGTTTTGCAGTCTTCTTTTGCCACCAACGCCTTGGAATCAGCTCAGAAAAAAGGTATCAAAATAGACGATGAAGCCTTACGCAAAGCTCGTGATTATCAGAAAAAAAATTACAATGCCCAAACAGGTGAAATAAATACCGAAATGGGAGCAGGCATTGTATTGTATTCGGTTTCAGGCTCTACCCGTTCTGCCGCCAAAGAAGCCCGCGAAGCAGAAGATAAACTCGCAAAAGCTCGTAAGGAAGGCAAAATTTCCCAAAATGCTCCCGCCACAGAAGAAAATTTAGAAAAAGCAGGCTTTTCACGCTCCGAAGCCCAAAGATACGCCAATGCTTATCAAACTTACCAAAAAGCCAAAGAAGTTGCCCAAGATGATAAGGTAATGGTAGGTTTTGGCAATAATGGTGGTGAGGAATTTTTGAGCTATTTGCAAACAGGCGAGTCGCTGATTATTGCCAAAGACAATGCTTGGAAAAAATGGTACAATAATATTTCAGGCAAGCTCATCAAAATTCAGGAGGAAAATGGTAGTTGGCGAGGGCATCATTGCATTACCAGCCCTGTTTTTTGCACCGCTACCTGCCTTCTGATACTTTCCGTAGAAAATGATTTGCAAAAATTGGAAGATTTAGGCAAATAAAAACATCATTTGACAAAACATAGAGACGCAAAAATTTGCGTCTCTATACTCTATTCTCCAACCAAGCTCTCGATAGTTTCTAAAATTTCCTTGATTTTAGGGCTTCCTAACATATATTGAATATTTTTCCCTTCTCTTTTGCTTGCAAGCACGCCGCTATTTCGCATATTTGCCAAATGATGAGAGGTAAGCGACTGCTCTAAATCCAAAGTTTCACAAATTTCAGAAACGGTCATTTTGGGGTTTTGTAGCAATAAAAGTACAATATTCATTCGGATAGGGTGAGCCATCGCCTTCAAAAAAGCAGTAACTTTTTTATTGGGAATGGTAGGAGTAGTTTTTGTTTTTTTCGCCATAACTACTTAATTTTCAGTGGTGTTCTTTTTTTCTAATAAAAGTTTCGCAAGTTTTTGATTTTTTTCAAGTATTACAAGGTAATTTTTTTCATTTGTCTAATTTTCTTACAATTACATTATGGTAAAGCCCAAAAAACATTTAGGACAACACTTCTTGAAAGACCTTAAAATAGCTCAAAGAATAGCAGACCTTTTGCAAAGCCCCGCAGAAATACCAGTTTTAGAGATTGGAGCAGGTACAGGTGTTCTGACACAATTTCTCTTGCACAAAAAAAATCCTCTTTACATCATTGAGATTGATAGTGAGTCTATTCAATACCTAAAAGAGCATTTTGCAATAATAGCCTCTCAAAACCGACTTTGGGAAGGTGATTTTTTGGCTATGGACTTACGTTCCAATTTTTTTTCAAATATAGCAATTATCGGAAATTTTCCCTACAATATTTCCTCACAAATTTTTTTCAAAATTCTTGAAAATCGTAATCAGGTGGTAGAAGTAGTGGGTATGCTACAAAAA
This sequence comes from Raineya sp., assembly GCF_053497555.1. NCBI lineage: Bacteria > Pseudomonadati > Bacteroidota > Cytophagia > Cytophagales > Raineyaceae > Raineya > Raineya sp. The sequence continues at coordinate 43,956 of NZ_JBRCWE010000113.1, forward strand.
GAAGTAGCCGAAAGGCTCGCCTCACCACCGGGTAGCAAAGAATATGGCATTTTGAGCGTACTTTTGCAGGCTTATTACGAAGTAAAATATCATTTTACGGTTTCGGAAAATGTTTTCCAGCCGCCCCCCAAAGTAAAGTCGGGGGTTATTCGTTTGCAAAGAAATTCTATCCAAACATTACCTTGTAATGAATTGCTCTTTTTTGAAGTAGTAAAAACTGCCTTCAACCAAAGACGCAAAACCCTGCGAAATGCTTTGCAGAAATTTATCAGAACGGAAAGTTTCAAAAACGAAAGTATGCTCCAAAAACGTGCAGAACAACTTTCTGTTTCGGATTTTGTTTTTCTTACACAAAAAATTCAAGAGCAATCATAATTTTTTGCATATTTGCAAAGAAGGTTTCCGAACTTTTAGATTTTTTATTTGGTTTCAAACTTAAATTCTATGAAAACGTATTTGGTTATTTTGATTGCTCTGCTCCCTTTTTGGTCTTATGGACAACCCCCTCGCAGTAATGCAAACAGCAATACCCAATGGAAAACTTTAAGCAACAACCAGTATGCTATCCAATACCCTGCCAACTGGGAACTCAACCAAAGCGGTCAGATGGGAAGTAGTTTTATCTTGTTCTCGCCTTTGGAATCGGCACAAGATAACTTCAAGGAAAATGTAAATTTGATAATTCAAGACCTTGCAGGCTATAATGTTGATTTGAACCAATATACGCAAATTTCTGAAGAACAAATAAAAACAATGTTGCAAAATGCCAGCATCTTGGAAAGCAAAAGGCTTAAAAATACCAATGGTGAATATCAAAAAATGGTTTATACAGCCACACAAAACAATTATCGCCTTAAATTTTTGCAATATTATTGGGTAGTAAAACAAAAAGCCTATATTCTCACTTTTACTGCCGAACAAAACAAATACGATACCTACTTGAATACAGCAGAAAAAATATTCAATTCATTCAAAATAAAATAAACCGATTGAACGATAAAACTTTTTTGACCTATGATAAAATCAGAAGATTTGCAAGAATTGCTTGCCGAAATTGGTGGTGCTAAGTTTGAAAAAGAATTTTTAGCCCAAAGAAAAATATTTTTATGGGGGGCAGTACACGATGAGTCGGCAAAATATGTGGTAGATAGACTGCTTTATTTGGAAGCAAAAGACCCCGGCAAAGAAATTACTTTCTACATCAACAGCCCGGGCGGGGTTGTTACCTCAGGAATGATTATTTACGATACAATGCAAATGATTAGCTCACCTGTGAGTACCGTTTGCATCGGACTTGCCGCCTCAATGGGTTCTATTCTGCTTTCAGGGGGTAAAAAAGGTAGAAGGTTCATTTATCCGAGTGGCAGAGTAATGATACATCAGCCCGCTATTGGTGGCTATATTCAGGGGCAAGCCAGCGATATAGCTATTACTGCCAAAGAAATCCTAAAAACCAAAGAGTTAGGTGCTAAAATTTTAGCCGAAAACTGCGGAAAAAGCGTTGAGCAAATTATGAAAGATTTTGACCGCGACTATTGGATGAATGCCGAAGAATCCGTAGCCTATGGCATCGTTGATGAAATTGTAACAAAAATCTAAAAAAATGAGGGCTTCATTTCAAGTGAAGCCCTCGTATGCCTCAAAAATTAGTCTGCAAAAATTGCCTAAAATAACTACTTGAAAATTAAATAATAAACCCGACAGGTTTTGGAAACCTGTCGGGTTTGAAGTATCTACCCTGCAAATCCCGAAAGTTCTACTTTATTTCTGCACAATCATTTTCGGAGTTTCAGTGGTTTGGGTGGTTTTGATGAAAGTCTTGGGTTTAGCAATGTAAGGAGCTATCACCAATGCCACAATAGAAGTAAGTTTGATAAGGATATTCATAGAAGGTCCTGAGGTATCTTTGAAAGGGTCTCCTACGGTATCGCCTGTTACGGAAGCCTTATGAGGCTCTGATTTTTTGTAATAGGTCTGTCCGTCAATAACTACACCTTTCTCAAAAGATTTTTTAGCATTATCCCAAGCTCCCCCCGCATTAGATTGAAACATTGCCATAAGTACCCCTGAAACGGTGATACCTGCAAGCAATCCGCCGAGTACCTCTGCTCCAAACACAAAGCCCGTAACAGCAGGCACTACCAAGGCAATGGCTCCGGGCAAAAGCATTTCACGAATGGCGGCACGAGTAGAAATAGCTACACACTTTTCGTATTCGGGACGAGCTTTGCCTTCCATAATTCCTTTAATTTCACGGAACTGACGGCGTACCTCATTTACCATATCCATAGCGGCTTTTCCTACGGCATTGATAGCCAAAGAGGAGAAAATAAAAGGTATCATTCCACCTACAAAAAGCCCTGCAAGCACTTTGGCATTGGAAATATCAATTACCTCAATGCCTGCTGTACCCATAAACGCCGCAAACAAGGCAAGCGAAGTAAGTGCCGCTGAAGCTATCGCAAAACCTTTTCCTACGGCGGCAGTAGTATTACCTACGGCATCAAGCACGTCTGTTTTCTTACGTACATTTTCTTCCAAACCTGCCATTTCGGCGATTCCTCCTGCATTATCGGCAATAGGTCCGAAGGCATCAATAGCAAGTTGCATTGCCGTAGTTGCCATCATACCTGCCGCCGCTATGGCTACGCCATACAAACCCGCAAAATAATACGAACTCACAATACCTGCCGCAAGAATAATAATAGGTAAGGCTGTGGATTCCATACCTACTGCCAGACCGCCAATAACATTGGTAGCGTGTCCTGTACCTGATTTTTTGATGATAGATAGCACGGGTCTTTTACCCATTGAAGTATAATATTCGGTAATCCAGCTCATCAAAGCACCTACCAAAAGTCCGATAGCTACCGACCAAAATACGCCCATTGAAGTAAATACCTCGCCACGAATACTCATTTGAGCAGGCATTACAAATTGTATTACAAAGAAAGAAGCAATAGCCGTAAGCACAATAGAAGCCCAGTTACCTATGTTCAAAGCACCTTGCACATTGCCATCTTCTTTGCTTATTCTTACGAAAAGCATTCCAACAATAGAAAAAATAATTCCAATTCCTGCAATCAGCATAGGAAGCAAAATAGGTGCAATACCACCTACGGCATCAGCCGACTTAATTTCCCTACCCAAAACCATAGTAGCAAGGATAGTAGCCACATACGAGCCAAACAAATCAGCACCCATACCCGCAACATCACCTACGTTATCACCTACGTTATCGGCAATGGTAGCAGGGTTGCGAGGGTCATCTTCGGGGATACCCGCTTCTACTTTACCCACTAAGTCTGCCCCTACGTCTGCGGCTTTGGTATAAATTCCTCCTCCTACACGTGCAAAAAGAGCAATACTTTCTGCTCCCAACGAAAAGCCTGTAAGCACTTCCAGAGCAATTTCCATTGACTCGCCATTTACATTGCCATCTTTTACAAAAAGAGCCATAAACAAAATAAACAAGCTACCCAAGCCAAGCACCGCCAAGCCCGCAACGCCTGTTCCCATTACAGAACCTCCTGTAAAAGATACTTTCAGGGCTTGTGCCAAACTGCTACGAGCCGCCTGTGCAGTACGCACATTGGCTTTAGTAGCTATTCGCATACCTATAAAACCTGCAATAGCAGAAAATACTGCCCCCACTACAAAGGCAAAAACAATAAGTGGGTGCGATTTTTCATTGGTTTGAGAAAGAAAAAATAAAAGCAAGCCTGTAATTACTACAAAATACGCAAGCACTTTGTACTCGGCTTTCAAGAAAGCCATAGCCCCACGAGCAATGTTTCCTGCAATTTCTTGCATTTTCTCTTCGCCTGCGTCTTGCTTACTCACCCAAGTTGATTTCAGGTAGGTAAAAAGTAGCCCTACAACACCTAAAATGGGTACTACATACAATAGGAAAGATAAATTCATACGCTTTTTGATTTTAGTTTATGAGGTTGAAAAATACAATTTTACACTTCAAAAAGGAGTGCAAATATAAGTTTTGCTGGGAAATGTTTTGCAAATTTTTTTGGAAAAATGTAACATTTTCATTTATTTTTCGTTTGTTTTTCCTGAAAAATGAATTATTTTTGTGAAAGTCTTTTTGGGTTTCACGCTTAAAATTTTGAGCATTATGGGCAACAAACCCTTTACAAACCCCTCGGTAGATGAAGATATTCTGCTTGATGAACTTGAACTCCGAGAACACGAATTGGTTGTATTCAATGATGATGTCAATACTTTTGACCACGTCATCAGAACACTGATTGAAATTTGCAAGCACACCCCCGAACAAGCCGAGCAATGCACTTGGATTATTCATTACAAAGGTAAATGCACCGTAAAATTTGGCTCTTTTGATGAACTTGTCCCTATGCGTCAGGGGATTTGTGATAGAGGTATTTCAGCAGAAATTTTTTAAATTTATTACCAAACAAAAAAACAAGCGACCTAAATCATTGTTGATAGGTCGCTTGTATGTTTTAGCAAAAGCCTTTACACCAAAGTTTTGGTCTTGATTTTATCTCCGTGCCATCTATCTACGAGCAAGTCTTCAATTTTTCCGCCGGGTGGCAAATCTATAATTGGGAAATCGTTGTTCCCTCCGATACCGCCGTCATCGTCAGAATCAGGAGGAAAAGGGTTTCTGCGAAGGTTGCGAAGCATTATCACCGTCATTATGGCAAAAATGACAGAAAAGAATATCAAATAAACAAATACGCCCAACATAAGCCGAAATTTTACGAAAGATAAGAAAATTTCAACAAAAAAGCAAATAAAAATAAGCAAAAACATTACCAAAAACGAATTTTGGTAAAATATTTTCTAAAAAATAACTCCCAAACAAAGATAAGTGTTTTGCGGGATTAGGATTAAGTTTTTACCAGCTTTTTAGAAGTTCGTATTTGCTCGGTTTCAAGCGAATACACGTAGGTACCTGCACGCAAGAAACTCAGATTTGCCGTAAAAGTATGCCTGCCCTCACTTACAAATTCGTTCATCAGTATTGCAATGAGATTACCTTTCAGGTCTTGTAGCTTCATTCTCACCTGCGAGGCAGTATTGATGTAAAAGCTAAAAGTAGCTTCTGCTTTTACAGGATTGGGATATACATCTTCCAAACGATAGCGTTCATTTAGAAAATTATCCAAAGAAGTCAAACTTTTATTGAAAAGTGGTATGGTAAGTGAAGGATTGAAATTAGGGAAAATGATAGGTATTTTTGAAGGTTCTACTTCAAACCAATCTTGCAGAATGGTATTGAAAACGGTTCTATAATCTGTAAAATCTCCTATAGCATCAGAAAGATTACCACTGCTTTGAGCTTTTCGCAAGTCGGTATTTTTGCCGATAACCCCCGGATTGATTTTATTGCCAAACACAAACATTGGTGCTACGGTGCCGTGGTCACTACCATAGCTGGCATTGGATTTAGCCCTTCTGCCAAATTCTGACATCGTAACGGTAACTACTCTACCTTCAAGCCCTCTTAAACGCAAATCTTCTTGAAATGCCTTCATTGTTGCGAAAATATGGTAGGTAAGGGCGGCGTGAGCCCCAAGAGAGTTATCGTAGCGTTCTACTTGATTGATATGTGTATCAAAGCCACCTATACGCACCAAATAGACTTTAGTCATACAGCCACCTGCAATCAGACGAGCTATGATTTTGAAAGGTGTTGCCAAAGGGTTATTCAGAAAACCATTTGGGGCGGCAAGCGGATAGCGTTCAGGATAATTGACTTGCGTATTTCCGCCTCTATCATAACATTCTTTAAGGCGTTTGGCATAATCGTAAGTGCTATCTTCAATACCTAAAATCCAGTTCAGTTCATTGGCATACAAGGAGCCATTGAGCGAAGTAGGTGGAAAGCCTCTATCATCAATTTGCTTCAAAATTTCCTCATCATAGCCGGGCAAAGTGCTGACCAAACCAAAAAAAGAATTGGGACTTGGGATAGAAATTGCCGTAGGAATGGTATCTTCGGTATGAAAGCCCAAAGAAACATCGCCCCCACTAAATTCCAAGCCCAGAGGGTCTAACATATCGTTATTAGGGAAATCGTCAGGAAATTTGGGATTTACGCCGCCTGCCCCTTCAAATTCAAGTTCTAAGTATCTTCCTATCCAGCCCGAAGTAATTCTATCATTCGCTCCAACCCCACCAAACCAAATATCACGCCCTTTGAAATGCGAGCCATTCATATTTTCATAGCCTACATTCTGTACAATATTGACTTTGCCCGAATCATAGAGCTGTTTTAATGATAGCATATCGGGGTGCAAACCGAGTTGCTGTTCGTCAGGTAGCAGATTATCAAGTTTGATGTACTTGCGAGAACCTGTATCAGAAATAGCAATATTGGGGCGTAAGTTATAGTATTCAGCATACTGATTGATAGGAATGGTTTGGTTCAAACCATCGTTTCCGCCGTGTAGTTGCAAAAGTATCAGGATTCTATCGTTCTTGCTGGCTTTGGCAAGAGCCTGAATTTGAGGCAAACCATACAGTTGCTTAAAAAAAGTTCCTTCCAAAAAGAACGTTCCTGCGGTAGCCAGCGAGGCATTGCGTATAAATTCACGGCGTTTCATAAGCAAATGTTTTTGTTTGGATAAAGGTAATTATTTACGTTCAAAAGGTTCAAGCGTTTAAGGTAAAAGTTTTACTCCGTTTAAATATCCTAAACCCTGTTTCTATACTATAAATTGGACTGAACAATTACGGATAAAGTTAAAAAAGTTGATATTCGGGGCTTTGCAGTATAGCTCCTAAAAGAGCCTTCAAAGGTCCACGAGCATTGCTTTCAATGATAGCAGGATTAGCACTATTCCATCCAAATACCCAAGCATTGAAACGAGAGTCGGGGTCGTTGGGATTTACGCCTGCAATATCTCGTATATGGTAAAAAGCAAAATAATTCATTCGCTTTTCAGTAATTTCAGCGTTTTCCTGATACAAAGGCAGAAATTCACGTGCCACATAGCGGGCAAGGTCTTTGGCTACACTGATGCCCCCTACTACCGTAGGCGTTGTAGCTATGGCATTGGTGATGCCACTCAAGGCTGTATTTTTTGCCCAAGCATACACATCAACCCCAAAGCCTAAATTTCCTTCAAACAAATCTCTGACAAATTTGTAGCGATTGGCTAAATTGTTCGTAGTTATCCAGTTTCGCTGATAATTGGGGGCTTGATGATAAGGCTCATAGCCTGCTACGTCATAAGGTTCAAGAAAATCCAAGCCCATATCCATCAGCACGCCTGTCATCATTCCCATTTTATCATAAAAGCCCGCATAATTGCTATCGTGTGAAGGAATTTGCGAGGCGAGCATAGCCCGAAAGTAACGCATCAGTCCCAAAGTTACTTCCAAAGGCGATTTTATCATTGCTCCAAACTTATCATCAAACTGCCCATTGTTGGTGCTTGTTCCAAACTCAAAGAAGTGTTCGCTGGCAAAGAGCCTACGCATTACCCCCGAAATTCTAAAACCTTCACTCTGCATTTGGAAAGCCAAAGGCACAATAACATTAGTTTCTACGGCAGGTGTAATTTCGTGATGCACAAAGAAGCGATACAACCTTCTGACAAAATATTTGGCGGCAAGCGAAATGTTATCAGTATCTCTTTTATTGAAAATGGCATTGATAAGTTGCACTACTTCGTCCAAAGCACTGGCGGCAGTAGCTTGCCCTGTGGGGCTCAAAAGTGCAGGATTAGGAACAATATTTACACCCAAAACTTGCTTGATAGTATTATCGTGTAAAAAAGCTTCTCCAAACTGATTTACACGTACAACCCCCGTAGGCAAGCCCGTATCGGGGTCTATGGTGGCGGTATTGATATTGGAAGCAGGGTTAAAAAATTCATCAGTTTTCCAGCCCGTAAGAGTTTTGGCGGCTTCTCTGATGTCATTTTCGGTGTAATTGGTATAATCGCCAGCCCCACGTGTTTCTCCTTTACCCAAAGTAAAAAGTTCAAGCAGTTCTCTTGCAAAATTTTCGTTCGGAAGTCCCTTTTCGTTGGTTCTGCCGTCCAAGAAAATAAGCATTGAGTTATCCAAAGAGGCTTTGAGAATAAACTGATGATAGCGATTGAAATTTGGATTGGTATTCGTAAAATCGTTGATAAGATAACGGCGAAAAAGTTGATTTTGATAGTATAAAAAGCGACTGCTCCCTACGACTCCTCTTTTGGTAGTAATAATGGTATGCAAGAAAAAGGTTAGCTTTTCAAAGGCAGTGTTATCTTCATACATTTTTCCGAGCCACCAAGTACGAAAAGCATCTTCTTGCCTAAAATCTTCTTCATCGGCTTGGGGTTTATTAGCGGGGTTTGTCCAATCGGCACCTGTATAACTGCGAGGTGGATTAGGCATCGTAAAGCTCAAAAGTTGATTGAGAGCTGTATTGATATTCATTCCTTGAAAAGCACTCACATCGGCTTTGCTATAACCAAAGGTAAGCCTACGCAGAAGGTGCTTGGCTCGGTTTTCGCCCAAATTGCCAGTAATAGGGTCTAATGCAGGCATATCAATTTCAGTTTTAGCCTTTTATTATATTACGGCAATTTGGACAAAAAGTTTCAGCAAAAAATCACAATAATCTTACATTGACTTCAAGAAATTATTTTTGTAACTTTTGGGTTATGAGTACTTAGTCGTCCCTTAAAAAGTATCTAA